>NZ_JAWOWP010000008.1:135604-203485 GCF_033340555.1 Vibrio sp. 1069 | reverse complement strand
GAACTAGCAGTAGAAGCAGCAGCACAGCTAACTGCTGAAGGTAAGAAAGTACGCGTTGTTTCAATGCCATCAACAGATGCATTTGACAAACAAGACGCCGCTTACCGTGAATCTGTACTGCCATCAGACGTAACGGCACGTATCGCTATTGAAGCGGGCATTGCTGATTTCTGGTACAAGTACGTTGGCTTCGACGGTCGCATCATCGGTATGACAACATTCGGTGAATCTGCACCTGCTGGTCAGCTATTCGAGATGTTTGGCTTCACGACTGAAAACGTAGTGAACACAGCAAAAGAATTGCTAGCGTAATTGCAGGACCGTCTAAACAGTCGAACGTAAACGACGATTGTTAAACGCTAAAGTTAGAAAGGCCATCATTATGATGGCCTTTTTATTTTTGTCAGGTTTTCCAACCTTGTGGAATGCTTTGGTGAATGCAGTCTAAAAGTACGGATAAGCGCAGTGGTGGTCGTCCTGCTGGTGTATAGCAGTTAATGGAAATAGGCTCAGAAAGCCAACCTTCTAAGCATGGTGTGATTCGCCCTGGGTGATGTTTCTCATAGCCGCATGCTGTCCAAGTCGGCAGCAGTCCAATACCATGACCATTCGCGATACTGTCTATTTGCATTGCTATGTTGTCGCTGTATAAGCGACTAACAAAGGGTTCTAAAAAGAACTCACCGTGTTGAGGGTGTGCTAGCATCAATCCATTTTCTTGCACTGAACCAAAATCGATCCATGGATGTGCTTCAAGTTCTTTGGGGTGCGGTATAGGCCCATGTTGTTTTAGATAATTTGGAGAGGCAAAAGGCGTATAGCGAAATACCCCCAGCACTTCTTTTCGCCAGTCTAGCTCTTTACGTTCACCGAGCCAGATGAACAAATCTGGGTCATGATGCGCCTCAGAAAAGTCACTGGTAAGTTGAACTCTAACATCGGGATTATCAGCAAGAAAACGATTGAGTACGCCGCCGAGCCAGCTTCTAACTAAGGCAGTGTGACAAACAATATGCAGTGGCCCTGAAACTTGGTTCGTTAAACCTTGAAGTGCATCATAACTCTCTTCACTTAACTCAAGAATCTGGCGGCTGTAGTGGGCAAAGATCTCTCCAGCTCTTGTCAGAACTAATCGATTACCTTGTCTGGCGGTTAGAGCCTGACCGAAGTCTTCTTCTAATTGTGCCAAGCGACGACTTAGCGTTGATTTTGGCTGATTAAGGGCTTTAGCAGCGGCTGTCAAACTTTTATGCTGATTGAGCGCATCAAAGGCTCTAATTGATGCTAAGTCGTGCATATTTCTTTTACTCCTTACTGCGTTATGTACGAGTTCCATAAATGGAAAGAACCGTTCCATAACTCTCACTATGCATCTCATTCTATTTGTGAATAATTCACTTTCGAAAATAATAATCATTATCAATTATGGAGATGTAGATGTCTACTCTTAGACTGCCAGTTATTACCGCAACTGGTATTTTAGCCTTCGTCAGTGTCCCTCATGTTTTTGCCAATGATGCAGTTTCTAAAATGGAAACAGTGGTTGTAACTGCATCAAGCTACGAGCAATCTCAAGCGGACGCGCCTGCAAGTATTAGTGTTATTTCACGTGAGGAGTTGGACTCCCGTTATTACCGCGATGTGACTGATGCACTAAAAAGTGTGCCAGGTGTTGTCGTGACAGGTGGTGGTGATACCACCGACATTAGTATCCGTGGTATGGGTTCTAAATACACTTTGATACTGGTCGACGGTAAACGTCAAAGCACGCGTGAAACTCGTCCAAATAGTGACGGTCCTGGTATCGAACAAGGTTGGTTACCTCCTCTTCAAGCGATTGAGCGAATCGAAGTTATTCGTGGCCCAATGTCGACGCTTTACGGTTCTGATGCGATTGGTGGTGTGATTAACGTCATCACACGAAAAGATGCGCTAGAGTGGACAGGTAATGTTCAACTGGGCACGGTACTACAAGAGAATAGCCGCTCAGGGGGAGAGCAGAGCGCGAACTTTTTCGTTAATGGTCCGTTGGCTGAAAATTTATCTCTCCAAGTATATGGTCAGTACACAACCAGAGAAGAAGATGACATCGAATACGGTTATGAAGATAAAGATATGCAGAGTATCTCTTCAAAACTGACTTACCAGATTAATGATCGCCACTCGGTGCAATTAGAAGGTGGCACGTCGGCACAAAGTCGTCGTGGTAATGTGGGCCTTTCAGTGCCGACCACTGGGTGTCGTGGTGGGTGTGAAGACTCACTGAATGAATATCGTCGTAATTACGTAACGGTAAGCCACAACGGTGATTGGGATTCGATTGGCATTTCAGACACTTACTTACAGCGAGAAGAGAGCGAGAACAAATCTCGTGAGATGACGATCACCAACACCACGTTCAAATCGAGCTTGGTGACTGGTATCGGAAACCATACGTTGACGACGGGTGTGGACGCCACTCATGCAGAGCTTGAGGATTTCACCTCCAACAAAGCGTCATCGAAGACTGAAACATCGAATACGCAGTGGGCTATTTTCATTGAAGATGAATGGAAAATCGCTGATCCGTTTAGCGTTACGCTTGGCGGCCGTCTAGATCATGACGAAAACTATGGCGCGCATTTTAGTCCGCGTGTTTACGGTGTATGGCGAGTTGACCCGTCTTGGACGGTGAAAGGCGGTGTGGCAACAGGTTTCCGTTCTCCACAATTACGTGAAATTACTCCTGGCTGGGCGCAAGTCAGTGGCGGCGGTAATATCTATGGTAACCCAGATCTTGACCCTGAAACGTCGCTAAACAAAGAAATCAGCGTCTTGTATCAAGGTGGTTCTGGCTTAGATGTCTCTTTGACAGCGTTCCATAACGAATTCAAAGACAAGATCACACGTGTTGTTTGTCCAGACACTATCTGTACTGATGGTCCAAACCAATGGGGCGCAGATCCAACGTACCGTATTAACGTGGATGAAGCCGTCACACAAGGTATTGAAGCGACCTTAGCATCGCCGTTAACGGAAACCATTTACCTTAGCTCGAGCTACACATTTACCGACTCAGAGCAAAAAACAGGTGAATACAAAGGCATGCCGCTGCAGCAGTTACCAAAGCATCTGTTTAATGTGGATGTGACTTGGCAAACGACAACAGATCTAGAGAGCTGGGCGAAAGTCACGTACCGAGGTAAAGAAATGGATCCGGTTACTGGCCCATCAAGAAACAGTATCGTAGAGCCAGCTTATACCTTTGTGGACGCCGGTGTGACATACCAGTTAACCGACAATACTCGTATTAAAGGCGCTATCTATAACTTGCTGGACGAGGAAATCAGTTACGAAGAATACGGATATATTGAAGATGGTCGTCGCTACTGGTTAGGTTTAGACGTCGCATTTTAATTATCTATCGTTGTAATAAGGTCGAGCATAGTCTCGACCTTTTTTAATCCTGCTTTACTGTGATTCAACAGGTGCGTTTGTCAGCCTGATCAGGTAGTATCTGTAACACGAAATTTTTGGTAGGGCGAAGGATAAATGCTAAAGGTTGCGATCAATGGATTTGGACGTATAGGTCGTAATGTTCTGCGAGCGGTGTATGAAAGCGGAAAACACCAGCAGATCAAGGTTGTGGCGGTTAACGAACTAGCACAGCCAGAGGCGATGGCACACCTACTGCAATATGACACCAGTCATGGTCGCTTTGGTAAAAAAATTTCCCATGACCAAGAACATTTGCATGTTCATCATGACAGCGGTGAATATGATTCCATTCGCATTCTCCACCTCTCCGAAATCGAATTACTTCCTTGGCGTGATTTAGAAGTTGATATCGTCTTGGATTGCACTGGCGTATTTGGTTCGCAAGCCGATGGGCAAGCGAATATAGAAGCTGGCGCTAAGAAAGTACTGTTTTCGCACCCGGGCGCAAACGACCTAGATAATACGATTATCTATGGCGTGAACCACGAAACTCTGAAAGACGAGCACCGTGTTGTCTCCAATGGCTCTTGCACCACCAACTGTATCGTTCCCATCATTAAAGTATTAGACGAAGCCTTCGGCATAGAGTCTGGCACCATTACCACAATTCATTCGTCCATGAACGATCAACAAGTAATTGATGCGTATCATAACGACTTACGCCGTACCCGCGCTGCAAGCCAATCTATTATTCCGGTGGACACTAAGTTGCATAAGGGGATTGAAAGAATCTTCCCGAAATTTTCCAACAAATTCGAAGCAATTTCTGTTCGTGTTCCAACGGTTAACGTCACTGCAATGGATTTAAGTGTCACAATTAGTACAAATGTGAAAGTTAATGACGTAAATCAAACCATTGTTAACGCATCTCAGTGTACATTACGTAACATTGTTGACTATACTGAATCGCCACTCGTTTCCATCGACTTTAACCACGACCCCCATAGTGCGATTGTGGATGGAAGCCAGACTAGAGTGAGTAACGGGCAACTCGTAAAAATGCTCGTTTGGTGCGACAACGAATGGGGCTTTGCTAACCGGATGCTGGATACTGCCTTAGCAATGCAAGCTTCTTCGCAAGTGGAACAGTAATGACGAAGAAGTGATGGAGAATTTTTATTTCTAGCCTTGAAATAAATCCATAATATCTCCATATCTATAACCAGTTTGAAGAATTAACAGGCTTGGCAGGGTTGCCGAGTTTTCAAAAACTTTAATTATTAAATATTTGAGAGGACACATCATGTCTGTAATCAAGATGACTGACCTGGATCTTGCAGGTAAACGTGTATTTATCCGTGCTGACCTAAACGTGCCAGTAAAAGACGGTAAAGTAACTTCGGATGCACGTATCATCGCATCTCTTCCAACTATTAAGCACTGCCTAGAAGCAGGCGCTAAAGTAATGGTTACGTCTCACCTAGGTCGCCCAACTGAAGGTGAATACGCTGAAGAGTTCTCTCTACAACCAGTTGTTAATTACCTAAACGACGCACTAGATTGCGAAGTGAAGCTAGCAAAAGACTACCTAGATGGCCTAGAGCTAAATGCGGGTGAACTTGTTGTTCTTGAAAACGTTCGCTTCAACAAAGGCGAAAAGAAAAACGACGAAGAGCTATCTAAGAAATACGCAGCACTATGTGACGTATTCGTAATGGACGCATTCGGTACGGCTCACCGTGCTCAAGCATCTACTCACGGCGTTGGTATGCACGCAGACGTAGCATGTGCTGGTCCTCTACTAGCGAACGAACTAGAAGCGCTAGGCAAAGCAATGGACAAGCCAGCTCGTCCAATGGTTGCTATCGTAGGTGGTTCAAAAGTTTCTACTAAGCTAACTGTTCTTGAGTCTCTATCTAAAATCGCTGACCAACTCGTTGTTGGTGGTGGTATTGCTAACACATTCATCGCAGCTGCTGGCCACAACGTTGGTAAGTCTCTATACGAAGCAGACCTAGTTGAAACAGCTAAGAAGCTAATGGACGAGTGTGCAATTCCAGTAGCAACTGACGTTGCATGTGCGAAAGCATTTGACGAGAACGCAGAAGCTGAAATCAAGCACGTTTCTGAAGTACAAGACGACGACATGATCTTCGACCTTGGTCCAGATTCAACTGCTGAACTAGCTGAAATCCTTAAAAACGCTAAGACTATCCTATGGAATGGTCCAGTAGGCGTATTCGAATTCAAGAACTTCGAAGCAGGTACTAAAGGCATCTCTGAAGCTATCGCAGCTTCTGAAGGCTTCTCTGTTGCTGGTGGTGGTGACACGCTAGCGGCTATCGACAAGTTCGGTATCAAAGCGGATGTATCTTACATCTCTACTGGCGGCGGCGCTTTCCTTGAGTTCGTAGAAGGTAAAGTTCTTCCAGCAGTAGAAATGCTAGAAGCACGCGCTAAGTAATTAAAGCAAAGCGGGGGAGTGATTCTCCCGCTTTCTTGTTTGCTGCAACGTGTGAGGAACTCTGCTAGAATAGCCTCAGTTGTGAGCAAACGTTTGCAAGATTTTCAACTTAACAAGTTTTGTTTAAAAACGACAGATAAATAGGATTACATCCATGTCTAAGATCTTCGACTTCGTAAAACCAGGTGTTATCTCTGGCGATGACGTTCAGAAAGTATTTGAAGTTGCAAAAGAAAACAGCTTTGCACTTCCAGCAGTAAACTGTGTGGGTACTGACTCTGTAAACGCAGTACTTGAAGCAGCTGCAAAAGTTAAAGCTCCAGTTATCGTTCAGTTCTCTAACGGTGGCGCTGCTTTCTTTGCTGGTAAAGGTCTAAAACTTGAAGGTCAAGAAGCTCAAATCCTAGGTGCTGTTGCTGGTGCGAAATACGTTCACGCTGTAGCTGAAGCTTACGGTGTTCCAGTAATCCTACACACTGACCACGCAGCTAAGAAACTACTTCCTTGGATCGACGGTCTACTAGACGCTGGTGAAGAGTACTTCGCGCAAACTGGTAAGCCACTATTCTCTTCTCACATGATCGACCTTTCTGAAGAGTCTCTAGAAGAGAACATCGAAATTTCTGCTAAGTACCTAGAGCGCATGGCTAAAATGAACATGACTCTAGAAATCGAACTAGGTTGTACTGGTGGTGAAGAAGACGGCGTTGACAACTCTGATATGGATGCGTCTGAGCTATACACTTCTCCAGAAGACGTTGCATACGCATACGAGAAACTAAGCGCAATCAGCCACCGTTTCACTATCGCAGCATCTTTCGGTAACGTACACGGCGTATACAAGCCAGGTAACGTTGTACTAACTCCAACTATCCTACGTGATTCTCAAGCGCACGTTTCTGAGAAATTCGGTCTTCCAGCGAACTCTCTAAACTTCGTATTCCACGGCGGTTCAGGTTCTTCTCTAGAAGAAATCCGTGAATCTATCGGCTACGGTGTAATCAAAATGAACATCGATACTGATACACAGTGGGCTACTTGGGATGGTATCCGTAAGTTCGAAGCTGAAAACCACGATTACCTACAAGGTCAGATCGGTAACCCAACTGGTGAAGATGCACCAAACAAGAAGTACTACGATCCACGCGTATGGCTACGTGCAGGCCAAGCTTCAATGGTTACTCGTCTAGAGCAAGCATTTGCTGACCTTAACGCAGTTGACGTACTATAATCGTTATTGATTAAGTTACTTAAAAACCCGCTCTTTGAGCGGGTTTTTTTATGTCTATCACTTTCTTCCCCGCTGCTTTCTCCCGATATTTTTATGCGTTAGGTTGTATTTGCTAGTGAGATATCTCACCTTTAACGTTTTTTTAAAGAAAACATGGGAATATCAGTCTTAAGAGTGGCGAAATCAGAGTGCATTGCGTAACCTGTAACAAGTCAGTGTCAGAAAGCTCTGATAAAGTCTTGTTTTGCATATCTTTGCGAAACTCTGACTTTGAAAAAAGTCAGAGTTGGGATATTGTGCCAAAAATCTGACACTGTTCAGTGGAGCAATAGGGATGTTGTTTTAGAAAAGAGCCTTTAAAAAACAAGGTTCATAAATTAACGGCAATTGGATTTATATCTCTTTATTTTTGAGGATAAGAATTATGGCAGGTGAATCGGTGGGTATCGATACCACTTTAACGGATGGTCTAACTCAGGCTGAAACTTGGCTGACAAACAATTCAGATCTACTGGTTCAGTACGGTGTGAACATTATCTCTGCGCTGCTTATTCTGTTTATCGGTAATCTTATCGTTAAGGCAGTCGCTGGTAGTGTTTCTAAAGTACTAGAAAAGAAAAACATGGATAAGGCCGTCGTTGAATTTATTCACGGTCTTGTTCGTTACTTGCTATTTGTAATCGTGCTAATCGCGGCTCTTGGTCGATTAGGAGTTCAAACCGCTTCTGTTGTTGCTGTGATTGGTGCGGCAGGTCTTGCTGTTGGTCTTGCACTACAAGGTTCACTATCAAACTTTGCAGCAGGCGTACTTATTGTTGCGTTCCGTCCATTCAAATCAGGCGACTACGTAGAAATCGGTGGTGTAGCGGGTAGTGTTGAAGCAATTCAAATCTTCCAAACCGTTCTAAAAACACCAGACAACAAAATGGTTGTTGTGCCTAACTCTTCAGTTATCGGCGGTGCCATTACTAACTACTCTCGCCATGCGACACGACGTGTCGACCTAGTGATTGGTGTTTCATACAAAGCAGACCTTAAACTAACGAAGAAAGTGATTCGTGAGACGCTAGAGAAAGATCCACGTATCTTGAAAGACCCAGATATCACAATTGGTGTACTTACGTTAGCGGACTCTTCAGTTAACTTTGTGGTTCGTCCATGGGTGAAAACTGCAGATTACTGGGGCGTATACTTTGATGCAATGCAAGGTATTAAAGAAGCATTGGATGAAAATGGTATCGAGATTCCATTCCCACAAATGGATGTTCACCTGAACAAAGTCGACGCTTAATCAAAAGCAGTCGATATTCAAAAGCGAGGCCAATAGGCCTCGCTTTTTTATATTTCGTAAAGGGTGTGATGACCAGCAAGTAAGAGGCGTTTTAGATGTTTACCTGCAAATCCAAATGTGAACTCAGGTAAGCCAGGCGTATACAGCAACTCTTGATGTTGATAGAGATTGGTATCAACAATGATAGTGATGTATTCCGGTAAGCCTATTGGGCAAACCGCGCCGGGTACGCAACCTAACACTTCGACCATTTCATCGTCATTACAAATAGAGGGACGTTTACCTGTAATCGCTTTAATCTGCTTGGCATCGAGGCGCGAGTCCTTATCTGTCAGATAAACCGCGTAACCTTGTCCTTTGAGTGTTAAAAAGAGGCTTTTGGTATGCGTACCCGTCCAACCAAGCTCTCTCGCAATGCGTATATCTGTCTCAAAGTCTAAAATGGCTTCGTGCTGCCATTCCCGAAAAGGAATAGAGAGCGCGTTGAATCGCTCTCTATTGTTGTTATAAATACGTTTTAGTGACTCCATGTCTTTGCTGCCTTACTACCTGGTGATTACCAATACTTATCAATAAGCTCACTCGCTAAGATATATGCTATTGTGAACATCATCATTGCGATTGCAATGTCGATGGTTTTTTTCACTTTTGGTTGAGAGAGTGTTGGACCTAGTTTGGCTGCTCCTATCGATAAAGTGTAGAACCAAACAAAGGAAGCCATAATCGTACCTAGTGCAAAAGCAATGCGATCATGGCCTTCAAATTGTCCACCGATCGAACCTAGAATAACGACTGTATCTAAATATAAGTGCGGATTAAGCACAGTGACAGCTAACGCACCTAGAATAACCGTTCGACGACCTCGAGCTACGATCTCCCCTTTTGATTCCGATTCACTCTCTGGCTTAAAAGCACTTTTTAGCGAGAGCAGTCCATAGAAGCTCAAGAAAGCAATACCGCCAAGTGTCACCGACGTCAGTAAGATTTCATTTTGAGACAGAATTGCACCACCACCAAAGATACCTAGAGAGATGAAAATCATATCTAGCACGCTACAAATAGTGGCGGTTGTTAGATGGTGGTTACGCTTTATGCCTTGATTCAAAACATACGCATTTTGCGCGCCGATCGGAATGATCATTGATGCTCCTAAACCAAAACCTTGCAATAGAACCCACAAGCTCACACTTCACCTCACTTCAAAATAACAAATACATTTACAGAAAAGGGAAAGATAAAGCGTTTATCTAAAT
Organism: Vibrio sp. 1069; assembly: GCF_033340555.1. Lineage (NCBI taxonomy): Bacteria > Pseudomonadati > Pseudomonadota > Gammaproteobacteria > Vibrionales > Vibrionaceae > Vibrio > Vibrio sp. 1069. The sequence goes on along the minus strand of NZ_JAWOWP010000008.1, from coordinate 193,829 downwards.
AAGTATAATTAATGATTTTAATCTTACATTAGATAGACTAATTTAACGGGAGGCGTTTGATCAGGAGTGAGAGGAAAGGTATGCGAGGGTTAGATTACAAATGGATTGAGGCATTAGACGCTATAGTTTATCAGGGTAGCTTTGAGCGTGCTGCCGAGCATTTATTTGTTTCTCAATCCGCCATTTCTCAACGTATCAAGCAGTTAGAGAAGTTTCTCGCGCAGCCTGTTTTAATTCGAAGCCAGCCACCTAAGCCAACGCCAATTGGTAAAAAATTGTTGGGTCTTTATCGGCGAGTACGCTTGCTAGAGCATGAAATTCTCCCCGAACTAAAAAATGATACCAGTACGCGACCTGTGCAACTCTCTTTAGCGACTAATGCAGATAGCCTTGCAACATGGCTACTGCCAGCGCTGCAAAATGTTATGAAGCAGCGTCAAGTTGAACTAAAACTGACTATCTATGGTGAATACCGCTCTATTGAAAAACTCAAAAGTGGCGAAGTGACAGGAGCGATCAGCTTGGAGTCCCAGCCAATCCCCGGATGCAGAGCAGACTATTTAGGTCGCATCGATTATGTTTGTGTCGCGAGCCCAGAGTTCTATCAGCGTTATTTTTCTAAAGGCGTAAATAATCAGACATTGGCAAAAGCACCGGCCGTTTCATATGACCAATATGATGATCTACATAAAACATTTCTTACCGAGCACTTTAACGTCAATCCTGACAGCGTTATTCATCACAACATCAGTAGTTCTGAAGCGTTTCTAAAAGTGGCGTTAGCTGGTGTAGCTTATTGCTTGATCCCCCGCTTGCAAATTACCGACGAATTAGACAGAGGTGTGTTGGTTGATGTGACTCCAGGTTTTTTAATGTCCCATCGGATTTATTGGCACCACTGGCAGTTAGAAACTGGGGTACTACAAGAAATCTCACATGCGATAGTGGGGTATGCGCAGCAGCATCTACCTCAATAAGTTCGTCAGAGCTGCATATCGTTAACTTAAGTGTGTTTTGTTTAAAAATTACGCCAATGTTACATAGTCAAAGTTGTGTTAGAAGTCACTATGGGTGCTTGGATAATCGGCGGAAGTTTCTATTATGAAACCACACGCTTTCTCAGCCATGATAGTGATGTTGGAATCTGAGATTAAGTACTTAATTTTGTATGGATGGATTTATTGAATGAAATTGTATTCATTTTTGCTGGCTTCAGCACTCAGCCTTACCAGTGCTTCAGTTTTGGCGAATACGCCAGAGTTTGCTCATGTTACGACAACGGGGTATGGCGAAGTGACGGCCACACCTGATATGGCTACGTTTTCTGTAAAAGTAGTCGATACGACAATGACGGCCGAACAAGCGAAATTGTCCGTAGATAAAACCGTTGAAGAGTTTCTAAAAAGCTTATCGGATGCCGGCTTGTCAAAAGACAATATTACTAGCTCGAATTTATACCTTGCTCCTCAGTACCATTACCCTAAATCAGGAAAAGCAGAACTTGTTGGGTATCGAGCATCTCGCAGTATTGATGTCACGGTGACGGATCTGAAAAACCTTAACCAATACCTAGATATGGCGTTAGAAGCGGGAATTAATCAGGTTGATAATATTCAACTTAAGGTAAGCAACCAAGCCGAGTATCAGCAAAAGGCACGAATGGCTGCGATTAAGGACGCAAGAGAAAAAGCAGGGTCATTAGCGACTGGTTTTGAGAAAAAGTTGGGCGATGTATGGCAGATCAATTACAGACAGATGCACGTTCAGCCTGTGTTAATGCGTTCAATGGCGATGGATAGTAAAGAAGGAGCGAATAGCTACCAAGATTCAACCATGATCATTCGCGATCAAGTCGATGTCATTTATAAGCTAAAGTAAGGCTTAGCAAACAGTAAAAAGCAAAAGGCAGGGAGTTACAACCCCTGCCTTTGTCATTTCTATTTCACAGTTTAATGCAGGATACGAGCACGGATTGTGCCTTCAATGTTTTTGAGCTTTGTTAGAGCTTCTTCTGCTCGTTCAGTTTCAACGTCGATCACTACGTAGCCTATTTCAGCGGCTGTTTGTAGGTACTGCGCGGCAATGTTAATGCCTTCTTCAGCAAAGATGGTGTTGATCTGAGTTAGAATACCAGGACGGTTCTTATGGATATGAAGCAGACGAGAGCACTCACCACTGTGTTCTGGCAATGACACTTCAGGGAAGTTTACGCTTGAAAGTGTCGATCCGTTATCAGAGTACTTAGCCAGTTTACCCGCCACTTCTAAGCCGATATTTTCTTGTGCTTCTTGTGTTGAACCACCAACGTGTGGAGTGAGGATGACGTTATCGAATTTTTGTAAAGGAGACTCGAACGGGTCAGCATTCGTTTTTGGTTCAGTTGGGAATACATCAATTGCAGCGCCGGCAAGGTGACCAGCTTCTAAGCTATGGCAAAGTGCAGGAATATCCACAACGGTGCCACGTGCCGCGTTGATAAAGATGGAACCTGGTTTCATTCGAGCAAATTCAGCTTCACCCATCATGTTTTTCGTTTCCGGTGTTTCGGGAACGTGCAAAGAAATCACATCACATTTGTTCAATAGTTCACTCATGGTATGTACTTGCGTCGCATTACCAAGGGACAGTTTGTTCTCAATATCGTAGTAGTAAACGCGCATACCTAAGTTTTCGGCAATAATACCAAGCTGCGTACCAATGTGACCGTATCCGATAATGCCAAGGCACTTACCACGAGCTTCGTAAGAGTTGTCTGCACTTTTCTTCCAAATACCGCGATGTGCAAGTGCATTCTTTTCAGGAATACCACGCACTAGTAAAAGGATTTGCCCAAGTACAAGCTCTGCCACGCTTCGAGTGTTAGAGAATGGTGCATTAAAGACAGGAATACCGCGTTTTGCTGCTGCATCTAGGTTTACTTGGTTAGTACCAATACAAAAACAGCCAATTGCAACCAGCTTGTTCGCCGCATTGATTACCTCTTCGGATAGGTTCGTACGGGAGCGGATACCAATGAAGTGCACGTCTTTTACTGCTTCAATTAGTTCTTCTTCCGGAAGGGAACCTTTATGGTATTCAATGTTGGTATAACCAGCTGCTTGAAGAACTTCAACTGAAGAAGGGTGGAGTCCCTCTAACAAGAGGATCTTAATCTTTTCTTTTTCCAGTGAAACTTTGGCCATTTTTTCTCGTCCTTAAAATGGAAAGGTGGGCTAATGTGGCGCACATTGGGCAAAACTATTAAAAAGGGGATAATTAACAGTTTTGTAGGAAGACAAACGTTTCCCTGTGCGTCTTCTGTTCAATAAAGTAACAAAAAAAAATTGCTTTGGGTAAGAAAATTACGGAATAAGAGATAATTTTCTTATAGAAAGGAATAAAAAACGGTGCCTTTCAGCACCGTATGTAATGAAATAACAGAAAAGTGAACCAGATAGGTTCATTTTGGGCTGTTATTTACTCTTCAATTTTTGCACCTTCTGGTGTGCCAGTGATCACTACGTCTGCACCACGATGAGCGAAAAGACCCACAGTCACCACACCAGCGATGCCGTTTATTTTGTCTTCCATTTCTTTCGGGTTGGTAATTTGCATATTGTGCACATCCAGAATCACGTTGCCGTTGTCAGTCACAACGCCTTCACGGTAAGCTGGATCACCACCTAGTTTTACCAATTCACGAGCCACGTAAGAGCGTGCCATTGGGATTACTTCAACAGGCAATGGGAACTGGCCAAGTACGTCAACTGCTTTAGTGCCGTCAACGATACATACGAACTTATCAGAGATTGCTGCGACAATTTTCTCACGAGTCAGAGCCGCGCCGCCGCCTTTGATCATTTCACGTGCTGGGTTGATCTCATCTGCGCCATCAACATACACATCCAGCTTCATTACATCGTTACACTCGTATACTTCAATACCAAGCTCTTTAAGGCGCTCAGTTGAAGCGACAGAGCTAGACACTGCACCTTTAATATCATCTTTGATAGTGCCTAGTGCATCGATGAAGTGATTCACGGTAGAGCCAGTACCAACACCGACAATGCTGCCTTTCTCAACATATTTTAGTGCTGCCCAACCAGCCGCTTTTTTCATTTCATCTTGAGTCATGCCAATCTCCTGAATAGATGTTCGTTAACGTTTGCGGGCGTGATTATAGCGGCTTACTTGTCACTTTCCCATTGCCATATTTGGCTTGGGGTCACGATCTTAGGTAATGGAATATCCCAGCTTTCAATTGGTAAGCGTTCTACATGTTGGCAGTCATGAGCGATACCAACAGGTTTAGCTCCCTCTCCAGTTATAAACCAACGTGATAGAGTGCGATCGTAGTACCCTCCGCCCATGCCTAAGCGGTGTCCGATACTGTCGAACCCAACTAAAGGCGTGCAGATTAAATCAAGCTGGCGAACGGGTTTGAGGTGTCTGATATCGAGCTTGGGCTCTAAGATGCCGTACTTGTTGTAGACGAGCTGTTCATCACTTATATACTGAAGAAACAGTAACTGACCTTTAGAAAAGGGATGGATGACGGGCAGATAAACCGATTTTCCCTGTTGCCATAACCATTCAATGAGCGGTTTAGTATCAAGCTCACCGTCTGCAGAAAGGTAGATGGCAATATGTTGCGCCTGATCGATTTCAGGAAGTTGGGAAAATTGAGTAATAAGGTCGATTCCCGCTTGGTATTGCGTATCACTGCACAGAGCGTTGCGCTTTTCACGAATCAGTTTGCGGAAGTCTTGTCGAGAGAGGTCTGACATAGAGAGAATACCCCAGGGTGCCGTTGAGGATTGTGGCCCTTGAACCAGCTGGTTCAAGGCGGATCAGCAATGACAACCGTAGGCTTCTCGGTGCATGCCGAGCTTGCTCAATAGTTACCAAATACTAACCCTTAGGTATTGCTTATCGGCTCAGGGACTTAAATCCTGCTGACGCACACCCCAGGGTAAATTTTGTATTTACTGCTGTCCTTGCGTAACTTTGCTTAGTGCGTTCTCTAAAGACGCGGTGAGCTTTTCCATTCGCTCAGTAATTTCTTGCTGTTGACCATTGGATTCGTATGACTTGGTGTGCAACTCATAGCAAATATTCAATGCAGCAAAGGTCAGCAGTTGGATTTCATTGGTTACCTTAGTACGTTCGCTCATTTCTTTCAATCGGCGATCCAGATCTTTTGCCGCTGCAACAAGAGACTCTTCTTGTCCTGTCGGACAATTCACTCGTGTAAGTTTGCCTAATATTTCAACGTCGATCGCTTGATTGCTCATGATGAATAAACTCTATATTCGCGCTATCTAAGGTGTTGCTTCATACAACTACCGAGGAGCAAACTATAGGAAAACCGCTATTAAGATTCAAGCATTTCCCATCACAGAAAGAGAAATGATGACGAGATCACACAGGAATTGGGCAAATTGAACAAATGCTGTCCAAAATTGAATTTGATAGCCGTTTCAGACCACTAACCTTGATGGTAGGATATACCAATACATTATTACGCAAGAATGAGCCAAGTTATGAGTGAAATCACCCTTCCTGAATACCAATCTATTGCTGCTGAACTGCAATCGGCAAGCCTGGCTGTGACACCGGCGGAGTTACATGGCTTATTTGTTGGCATGTTAAGTGGTGGATTGGCGATCAATGATCAAACTTGGCAGCCGATTCTCTTTGACTACACCAATGATGGGATGGGGTGGCCCTCGACAGCACTCACTTTTGCTCAGAGCATATTCAACGTTACTGTTAATGAGCTTACTGGCACATCAATGGAGCTGTCTTTACTATTGCCAGATGAGCCGGGCGAAGAAGGCTTATTCGCATTAGCCGACAGTGTGTCCGACTTTGTAAACCACTTTATTTCTGGGCTAGGTCTAGCAGGCGTTGCGCTTAACAAAGCATCTGATGACGCTAAAGAAGCACTGGCTGATCTAGAAGAGATTGCCAAATTAGGCATTGATGAAGATGACGATCTTGGTGAACAAGCGCAATTGCTAGAGCAAGTGATTGAGCACATCAAAGCTTGCGTACTAACGATTCATGCTGAATTTGGTGTTCGTCCTGAAAGCAGCGACAAAAAACCTACTATTCACTAATCGTAGACCGTCCAGAGGTTAGTATGAAGCAATATGATGTAGTCATTGCTGGTGGTGCCATGGCTGGTGCAACGTTAGCATTGGCGATTGACCATTTGTCTCAGGGAAAGCTCCGCATTGCCGTCGTTGAGCCTTTTAAAGCACAATCAGATATGCACCCTGGTTTTGACTCTCGCTCAATCGCATTGTCTTACGGTACTGTCAATCTGTTGCGTCAACTACAGCTCTGGACGTCAGTAGAACCGTTTGTCACACCCATTGAACATATCCACGTTTCTGACCGTTCTCATGCTGGGATGACGGAGATTACCAAGCAAGAGGTTGGGGTTGAAGCTCTAGGGTATGTTGTAGAATTAGCCGATGTTGGGCGTGTATATCAAGAATTATTAGACAGTAGCGAGTCAATTACGCTGTTTTGTCCTGACTCCGTTACCGATATCGAGCGCGAGCAAAACTGTACCCATGTGACGTTGAAAAGTGGTGAGCAACTTGAAGCAAAACTGCTGGTGGCTGCAGATGGTGCTGTTTCGACCTGTTGTCAGAAAATTGGTCTAGAACTTTCTGAGCAAGATTTTGAACAAGTGGCTGTCATTGCCAATATTGTGACTCAAGAACCTCATCAAGGTAGAGCCTTTGAACGTTTTACTGAGAATGGCCCTGTTGCTTTATTGCCAATGAGTGACAATCGAATGTCCTTAGTTTGGTGTTTGCACCCTGAAGAAGCCCAAGCCGTTCTTGAGTTATCTGATCAAGCATTTCTCCAGCGTTTACAGAACGATTTTGGTTGGCGTTTAGGCGCGATGAAAAAAGTGGGGCGCCGTGCAAGTTACCCATTGCTTCTTCGCCATCGAAAGCAAAATATTTCACATCGCTTTGCGATTGTTGGAAATGCGGCGCAAACGCTGCACCCGATAGCTGGACAAGGCTTTAATCTCGGTATTCGCGATGTAGTCTCACTAGCAGAAGAAATTGTGCAGCAAAGTGAGGATGTGGGTCTTTATCAAGGCCTGATGCGCTTTAGTCAACGTAGAGAAGCAGATCGAAGCGAAACTATTTGGCTAACCAGTGCCTTAGTGCATGTTTTTTCAAATGATTTACCCGCGATGCGAATTGGCCGAAATACTGCCTTAGCAGCGATGGATAACCTTTCTATTTTTAAGCAGCCGCTACTACGCCATACACTTGGCTTGGTAAAACGATGAACGGCCGCACTGAATTAGGTAATAAAAAGCAATGATGCAAAGTGTAGATATCGCCATCATCGGCGGAGGGATGGTTGGGTTGGCACTTGCTGCCGCGTTCAAAGACAGTGATCTGCGTGTCGCCGTTATTGAAGGTAAAGTGCCAGATGATTCGTTGAAAGAATTACCCGATGTTCGTGTGTCTGCGCTGAGCCGCTCTAGTGAGACGATTTTGCGTAAACTTGGTGCTTGGCAGGGCATAGAACAGCGCCGAGCTTCGCCTTACCATGGCATGGAAGTATGGGAACAAGATAGCTTTGCCAGCATTGAATTTAATGCACAAAGTATGGCACAACCTGATTTAGGGCATATTGTTGAGAATCGTGTGATTCAACTTGCGCTGCTTGAACAAGTCCAAAAGCTCGATAACGTCACTATGTTTATGCCTGCACGTTGCGCGACTCTCGCGGTCGGTGAGCAAGAAAGCTGGCTGACGCTCGATAATGGCCAAGCCATGACCGCTAAATTAGTGGTCGGAGCCGATGGGGCGAATTCGTGGCTTCGCCATCAAATGGATATTCCATTAACGCATTGGGACTATGGTCATCATGCTTTGGTCGCGAATGTCAAAACTGCTATGCCACACAACAGCATTGCGCGCCAGATATTTACTCCTCACGGACCGTTGGCATTTTTGCCAATGTCGCAACCAGATATGTGCTCTATTGTTTGGTCCACGGAGCCAAATCGAGCAGAGCAGTTAGTGGCAATGAGTGAACATGATTTCAATAAAGCGTTGACGAGTGAGTTTGATGCTCGACTTGGTCTATGTGAAGTAGTGGGAGAGCGTGCTGCGTTTCCTTTGAAAATGCGCTATGCGCGAGATTTTGTCGTCGAGCGAGTCGCGCTGGTTGGTGATGCAGCTCATACCATTCACCCATTAGCGGGGCAGGGTGTGAATTTAGGTTTATTAGATGCGGCCAGTCTTGCTCAAGAAGTATTAGCACTTTGGAAGCAGGGTCAAGATATCGGCAGTAAACGCAACCTAAGAAGCTACGAGCGTTGGCGAAAAGCGGAAGCGGCAAAGATGATCGCTACTATGCAAGGGTTTCGAGATTTGTTCTCTGGCGAGAACCCAGCTAAGAAGCTCGTTCGTGGCATTGGCTTAAGTTTAGCGGGGCAACTGCCGGGAGCGAAAGATGAGATCATGAAGCGCGCGCTTGGTTTAAAGGGACACTTGCCGGATCTGGCGCGTCAGTAAGTGCAAAGCGAACTTCAAATACACAAAAGGCTGGTTAATCCAGCCTTTGTTTTATCAACATTTTGCTAAGCATATGCGCATCGGAGTTTCATTATTTCTTGATTGATCTCTTTGACCGCTCGGAAATGGCGTTGCTCTGCTTTCTCCGGCAGTATTAACTTACCGTTATCAAACTCGAATCTACCGACCCCGTAAATATAAATTCTTCCTTTAAAAAGACGACTTATATGTTTAGCAATCATACTTGGTGTATAGCGCTTAAACAGTCTCATATTTACTTTCCTTTTATCTAACCTAGCCTAGGTATTCTACGTTCTGGACGCGAAAATTATTGTGACAGCAATAGTATTAAATACAGATGTAGGGTGTTGCGTCAGAGAATTGTGTTGTCTTAGACAATTTGACAGTGTCATCTCTTAAATAGCGTGAGGATTACCCCAAAAATAACCTCTCTAAAGGAACCCTTACCCAATACACTCCTTTTTACGTGACGCATTAAGCAATAGTTTTGTTACAGAATTAAGAATAGAACGAAAACGGTTGTTTGCTAGTTGTTTCTATTAAGGTCGTGCTTCGCGTAACACACTTTACGTTCTAACGATTAGAGGAAATGAAAGAGAAAAAGTTCCACGTAAAAAAAAGCCCGCTTCAGCGGGCGAATAGTCACAGATGCATTACACAAAAGTGGATAACTAACTGCATGAATGCTGTCACTCAGCTAGCTGACTCACTTTATATTGGTTAAGTGCTTGTTTGAAACTTAACCAACAAATTCAGCATATACGAGTTTTATCTTTGTGACTATTTATGTTTTATATGTGATTAAAAATTCTCATGTCTATTTTTGTAGATATGAGCGAGATCACGCAGTGATAGAAACACTACGTGTCATTACATTGTTTTTAGACGATTAACGACAGATCTCAGCTACGGTCGGCTGACACAATTGGATAAGATCTTGGATAGAAAGCGCCAGTCCAGCCATGCGATCGCCACTGCTGATCGTGACTTCCTGTTCTTCTAGTAAGCTAGGGTCGAACACGATTGGCATATGACGTTTTAGTAGCAGAGGAGTGACAGTACCAATTTTGTAACCAGTGATGGACTCAACATCGGCTTGATCAACACAAGTCATCCGGCGACATTTCAGTAACGAGCGCACTTTTTTGGGATCAACGCTACGATCACCTGGCGCACAGGCGAGTGCATATTGATTACCCATGTCTCGTAGCAAGATTGCTTTCACCATTTGAGAGGGGCGAATGCCGCGTTGGTGCGCGGCATCCTCAATGGTGGTTGCTGGTCTTTGATGCGGTAACAGACGAAACGGAATGTGTTGGTCTGTGAGAAATTGCATCAAAGGAGTATTGATTGTATTACTCATCATCAAGACTGTAAGGCAGTGATTCGATTGTCCATTCACATTCTGGTTGCGCAACCAAACGAAGACGAGTGTCCTCATCGAGATTATTAGGCAGCACGATCAGGCCAATCGCGTGATTGTCACTGAACTGGTAGTGATTTAATAAAGCACCTACTGAACGCCAGTTTTCACCTACGCTGCGTTCGAGCTCAATTGGTTCGTCACTGAATGGAGCAGAAGTTGCACCTTTTACGATATACATCGCACGTTTATTGGTACCGCGATACTTCGCTCGTGCTACCGTTTCTTGTCCCGTGTAGCAGCCCTTTGTGAAGCTTATGCCTCCTAAAGCTTGCACGTTAAGTGCTTGTGGAATGTGAGCATTCTGCGCGGATGCAGAGACAAATGGTAAACCTGCCTCAATATCGAAACGATTCCAAAGCTCATTTGTCGTAAAGACAGCGTCGGTAGTTTCAACGATTTGCTGTGCTTCTGGCGCACTTAATATCAGTAACCAGCGATCTTGTGCAACTTGCACTGCTGTGCCACCGTCAACTGGGCGAACGCTGCCAGTTGTCTTGCTCATTGTTGAAATGAATTCGTCGGCTTTGACGCCAGCAACACCTAAGATAACGTCATCAGAAGCTTCAATCGTTACTTTAGAGAAAATAGCGTATTTCTTTATTTCATTAAGTTCTACGTCAATCGCCGATTTTGGTTGGATCATGCCGTAGCCATCATGATGATGGAAAAGGCGGAACACGCTCCACACTTTTCCTTTCGCATCACAATGTGCGCCCAGTGTTGATTGGTCTTGTTCTAAAGAAACAACATCGCAGGTAACCTGACCTTGTAAGTATGATTTTTTATCATCACCGATCATGGTGATCATGCCGAAGTTATCCAGCAGTGAGATAGATAACTCTGGAAGTGCGTCTTGAGTTGAGAGAGGTAATGCTGAAAAACGAGTTTGCCATTCCATAATTACAATGCCTTTTGAAGATATTTTTCCGCTATGTTATACCCAAATAACCTTGAGATACTAGGGGAGCGATTTACGAATCAACATTTGTCTGCTTTCACTATCGTATTGTGACCCGCACACTAGTGACGTAGCACATCCCTTGTTACACTCCGCACTAACAACAAGACATCTATGAAGGAATAGTGAATGTACACTCCGGAAGAAAAAGCGCGTATTAAATGGGCTTGTCGTCGAGGCATGCTTGAGCTAGACGTAGTAATTATGCCGTTTTTTGAAGAGTGCTTTGATACTCTGAGTGAACAAGAGCAGCGTGACTTTGTTTCTTTACTTGAATGCGATGATCCTGATCTGTTTACTTGGGTAATGGGGCATGGCCGTAGCGAAAATTTAGGTCATGCAGCAATGGTTGATAAAATTGTCGCCCATAACCTCAGCAAAGTTCGTTAATTTTACTGCTTCTCCCTCTCTGACTGCCCGAGTCCTCAATGTTGTACTTTTCTTATTGATGACTTGGGCTGTTATCTTCTCTAGCATTCCGCTCGTATTATCGACTTATTTGTTATTACTGATTGTTAAGGCTCTCTCAAGCCAAGGCCTTGTTCAACCTACAAGTCATGGGCATTGGTATGTGCACTGCGATGGCTCGGTTAGGTTTGATGCCCTTGAGTATGGCGAATACTCGGAAGATATTGAGTCCGAAAAGGGTCATTTACAGCGAGTCGATACATCGGCATCACCATTCAAGATAACATTCCAATTGCAATCTGGCCGTAGTGTTACGATTTGGCGTGATAGCTGTGACGATGAGCAGTATCGTCAACTATCTTTGGTATTACGCCAATGGGAAATGAAACAGGGAGCTAATGCTCCCTGCTGATGTAATAGTTTACTTGGTAGAGTTAAAGCTGTTTAGCTGGAACCAAAATCGTTGGTCCGCTGTTTTCCAGTTGGTTCGGATAATCAAGCGTGTAGTGCAAACCTCGACTCTCTTTACGCTGCATCGCACAACGAACCATCAACTCTGCTACTTGTAAAAGGTTACGCAGTTCTAATAAGTTGTTCGACACTCGAAAATTGCTGTAGTACTCGTGTGTTTCTTGTTGCAACAGTTGGATACGGCGTAAGGCGCGCTCTAAACGCTTGTCAGTTCGCACAATGCCCATGTAGTCCCACATAAACAGACGAAGCTCGTGCCAGTTGTGCTGAATGATCACTTCTTCATCACTATTGGTTACTTTGCTTTCATCCCAACATGGCACCTGTGAAGGTAGCTCAACGTTAGTGTGATGTTTTAGAATATCTTTTGCCGCAGACCAAGCATAAACCACGCATTCGAGAAGTGAGTTTGATGCCATGCGGTTAGCACCATGCAGCCCGGTGTAGCTAACTTCACCAATCGCATACAAATTTTTCAGATCGGTGCAGCCATTTCTATCCACCATGACACCGCCACAAGTGTAGTGTGCAGCAGGTACGATTGGGATTGGCTCTTTAGTCATGTCAATGCCCAAGTCCATCAAACGTGAATAAATGGTTGGGAAGTGTTTCGTAATAAAGTCAGCAGGCTTATGGCTGATGTCGAGATACATACAGTCGGCACCTAAACGCTTCATTTCGAAGTCGATAGCACGAGCCACGACGTCACGCGGAGCAAGCTCTTTACGTTCATCGAAATCTGGCATAAAGCGAGAACCATCTGGACGACGCAGGTAAGCACCTTCGCCACGTAACGCTTCAGTTAGCAAGAAGTTACGTGCTTCTGGGTGATATAAACACGTCGGATGGAACTGGTTAAATTCCATATTAGCCACACGACACCCTGCACGCCAAGCAATCGCAATACCATCACCAGACGACACATCTGGGTTAGAGGTGTATTGATAAACCTTTGAAGCACCACCTGTAGCGAGAACCACAAATTTGGCTCGCACGGTTTCGACATGCTCTTCGTTGCGGTTCCAAATATAAGCACCGATAACTTTGTTTTTATCACCGCCAATTTTGTCTTCGGTGATTAAGTCCAGAGCATTGTGACGTTCGAGAACATGAATGTTTGGATGGTTATGAGCGTTATCTTGCAGGGAGGTTTGCATCGCCATACCTGTCGCATCTGCCGCGTGAAGAATACGACGACGGCTATGACCACCTTCACGAGTTAAGTGGTAGCGAGGTTCATCGTCAGAGTCATCTTCTTCACGATCAAATGGGACACCACCGTCAATCAACCACTGTACACACTCTTTTGAATGCTCAGCAATGAACCTTACGGTCTCCTCATCGCAAATACCATCCCCGGCGATTTGCGTGTCTTCAACGTGTGAATCAATGGTGTCTGACTCATCAAATACGGCAGCGATACCGCCTTGAGCATAGTAGGTCGCCCCTTCGCTGCGTGGTCCTTTACTCAGCACCATCACCTTACAGTGGTTAGCAACGCGCAAAGCCAACGACAAACCTGCCGCGCCACTCCCTACCACTAATACATCACACTCATGTTCACGATTTGTGTTCATATAACTTTTATAATCCCAAGCTAAGGTAACAAAGTTACCTTGTGTATTATTTGCACACCATGTGCATTCCATTATCGCGACATCTGTCGCTAAGGGCTAAGTTGGGAGACCTATCGACGTCCGTGTTACTGCGGTGACTGAGCCACTCTTCTTTTTCATGCAGAGCATGAGCATGCTTCCTAAGTTATAATTTGTAACGCGGTGTTCAGATAGCCATTAGCCATGCAAATGAAAAGTAATAGTTTGTCAATGCCATTGCTTTTCCATGCTCGACCCAGCACAATCTGGGACAGAGATCATTCATTATACCCATTTCCCTCCAAGATGCTCGCTTGTCAAACTTAGACTAAAGTCAGGCAGCGGTGGTCATTTGGGTACAGACATCACACTGTGAAAAAACAATGACAAAAAACTTGAGAAACCATGGAACTTTCTCATTCACGTTAGGGTCACAATAGTGCTCAAGTAAGCAGTGGTGTCAATACTACGTTTTGCATAATTAGTACCCATATCTGAGAAGAGTAGGGGCATAACAAATAGGAGTATCCGCTCGAATGAACGAGCAGCTGACCGATCAAGTATTGATTGAGCGAGTTCAGAATGGCGATAAGCAAGCATTCAACCTGTTGGTAACAAAGTACCAGAATAAGGTATGTAATCTTATTTCCAGATACGTTAGTAATCCTGGCGATGTACCAGATGTAGCACAAGAAGCGTTTATTAAAGCTTACCGAGCTATCCCTAGCTTTCGTGGGGAAAGTGCGTTTTATACGTGGCTGTATCGCATTGCAGTGAATACTGCGAAAAATCACATTGTTGCTCAAGGGCGTAGACCTCCAGCGACAGATGTCGATGCTGAAGATGCTGAATTTTACGAAACAGGTAGTGCACTTAAAGAAATATCGAACCCTGAGAACTTAACGTTGTCCAAAGAATTGCAACGGGTGGTGTTCAGTGCAATCGAAGCTTTACCTGAAGATTTAAAAACCGCAATGACATTACGAGAGCTCGATGGCTTGAGTTATGAAGAAATTGCAGAAGTGATGGATTGCCCGGTAGGAACGGTACGATCGCGTATCTTCCGTGCTCGTGAGGCGGTGGAAAAGAAAATCAGACCTCTTTTGCAACGCTAGTACAAGTAATAACTATGGTGAAAATAATGGCTGACAAAGAAAAACTTTCAGCTCTCATGGATGGAGAATTGGTCGATAAGGCTTTAATTCAAGAGTTAGAGCAAGACCAAGAGAGCCGTGATGCTTGGCAGAACTATCACCTGATTGGTGATGTGATGCGAGGCGAAGCGCCAGCAAAACCTGAGTGGAATATTGCTGAAAGCGTGGCGTTAGCGTTAGAAGATGAACCTGCACACCGTGCGTTTGATTCGCACAGTGCAAATGTTATCTCAATTGCGGATACGCCAAAAGAGTCGCAACCAGAACCGCAAAAAGCAAAACGTCAGTTGCCAGGTTGGTTGACGCAGTTTGGTCAAGTTGCTGTTGCTGCATGTGTATCGCTTGTTGTTATTTTAGGTGTACAGCAGTACGGTGGTAGCGATTCAATGTCGCCGCAAACAGATCAATTACCTGTATTGCAGACGGTTCCGTTTGCTGGCAGCGCAGAACCAGTGAGTTTGACTCGTGAGTCTGTAGAACGTTCTGTAGGCGAGGCAAATATGCAAGAGCAGCGCAAGCGTGTTCATGCTATGCTGCGAGACTACGAATTGCAGTTACGAATTAACAGTGATGCATCTCAACAAGATGCAAATCTGAATCCGGATATTGAATGAAAAAATTTCTGATCAGCGCTTGCGCTCTGTTCAGTATGATGTCTTCTCAAGCCTTTGCTGGTGATAAGCCAGCGGAGGCTTTATTGCATCAAATGAGCGAGGCGAGTAAGAATTTAAGTTACGAACTCTCTTATATCCTTATCAAAAAGAACAGCATTGAGCCGTTGCTGTATCGTCATGCCACGCATGGTGACGATCAATATGCTCATCTTGTCTACTTAAGTGGCCCAGTGCGTGAAGTGATTCGTCGCGGAACTGAAGTAAGTTATATCGAAACGGGTTTAGAACCGTTCACCATCGAGTCAGGTAAAATGGTCGCTCCGACTATGCCTATGCTCAACACCAATATCGATGAGCTAAACTTGTATTACGACTATGTAAAAGTGGGTAGAGCTCGTGAAGCTGGTGTGGCAACACAAGTGCTGCGTATTGTTCCTAAAGACGGTCTGCGCTATTCATACGTACTATGGATCGATGAAAAGAGTAAATTGCCGTTACGTGCCGACCTTGTGGACCGCGATGGTGAAATGCTTGAACAATATCGCACTATTTCTTACACGGTAAACCCAAAAATCGCAGAGTTAATGAGTGGCCTGCAAGATGTTCAATTACCTGCTGTTCTCACCATGCCAAAAGGCGATATTGGGACCAGTAATTGGCAGGTTGGTTGGATCCCTGAGGGTTTCGAGCCGAACGAGCTCAACCGCTATCGTATGGCCGTTACTAACCAAATGGTGGAGAGCCAGCTGTATTCTGATGGTCTGTTTAGCTTCTCTGTTTACGTAGCAAACAAGGATGAGCATTCGTTAAAAGGGCAGTTGGTTCGCCAAGGCAGAAGAACGCTACACAGTTTTGTGAGCGGTCAACATGAAATCTCTGTTGTAGGAGACATTCCACCGACCACAGCACAGCGTATCGCCCAATCAGTCACATTTAATGTAACAAAGAGTAAATAACAATGATGACCGCGTTGGCTACCGTGACAGACGTGCATCGTCGCGGCAAGCAATACGAAATTGATTTAAGTTGCGAACAGCAGACCAGTTGCAGTAGTTGCTCTTCACAGAAAAGCTGTGGAACGGGCGTTGTTACTAAAGCCATTGGTAACAAGAGTTTATCTTGGCACCTGCGCACGGATAAATCGGTGAAAATAGGTCAAGTCGTCGAGATTGGTTTTCCTGAGTCGAGCCTAATAAAATCAGCAATGGCGGTTTATTTACTGCCATTGTTTGGTTTGATTATCGGTGCGATGTTTGGTCACTTCCTATTAGCGCCGCTGACAGCCGGCGGGGAAGGCATCATCATATTGGCATCGGTATTGTTTGCCGCTGGTGGAATGTGGATCGCAAAACGTGTTTCTCGTCCGTTAGAAGATGAATCCAAGCGCCAAGTTACCCTCGTTCGGGTACTTGGAGAGCCAATCCAGTAAGTGCTGTCCCCCTCCACTAAAGGTTATTTGGGTATGTACTTTAAATTACGTGCGCCCGTTAACGAAATTCGGTAGAATCTGCCAACTTGATTGAAATGCCGTCAGTAGATGGCGTTTCTTACTGTCCCTATTTGTAAAGAGTTAGTCACCCTAAATCTATGAAGCACATTCGTAACTTTTCGATTATCGCCCACATCGACCATGGTAAGTCGACCCTATCAGACCGTCTAATCCAAGTTTGTGGCGGGTTAACCGATCGTGAAATGGCCGCACAGGTTCTGGATTCTATGGATCTTGAACGTGAGCGTGGCATCACCATCAAATCTCAGAGTGTGACGCTAAACTACACCGCTAAAGACGGTGAGACGTATCAGCTGAACTTCATCGATACTCCGGGGCACGTTGACTTTGCATATGAAGTATCACGTTCTCTAGCGGCTTGTGAAGGTGCGCTATTGGTTGTGGATGCGGGTCAAGGTGTTGAAGCTCAAACACTGGCTAACTGTTACACCGCGATCGAAATGGATCTAGAGGTTGTGCCAATCTTGAACAAGATTGACCTACCAGCAGCCGATCCTGAGCGTGTAGCGGAAGAAATTGAAGAAATCGTTGGTATCGATGCAATGGAAGCAACCCGCTGTTCTGCGAAGACAGGCATTGGTGTTGATGACGTTCTAGAGAACATTGTGTCAGCGATTCCAGCACCGGAAGGTGATCCAGATGCGCCACTACAAGCGCTGATCATTGACTCATGGTTTGATAACTACCTTGGCGTTGTTTCTCTAGTGCGTATTAAAAACGGCGAACTGAAGAAGAACGATAAGATCAAAGTGATGAGTACGGGCCAAGTTTGGGGTGTAGACCGCCTTGGTATCTTTACGCCAAAACAAGTAGATACCGATACCCTTCGTACTGGTGAAGTAGGTTGGGTTGTTTGTGGCATCAAAGACATTCTTGGTGCCCCTGTTGGTGATACGCTGACTCTAGCGAAGAATGGTTGTGATAAACCGCTACCAGGCTTTAAGAAAGTTAAACCTCAGGTTTACGCAGGTCTGTTCCCTGTATCTTCCGACGATTACGAAAACTTCCGTGACGCACTAGGCAAACTAAGCCTTAACGACGCATCGCTATTCTACGAGCCAGAAAACTCTGCGGCACTTGGCTTTGGTTTCCGTTGTGGTTTCCTTGGCATGTTGCACATGGAAATCATCCAAGAGCGTCTAGAGCGTGAATACGACTTGGATCTTATTACCACAGCACCAACGGTAGTTTACGAAGTTGAGAAGACAGATGGCGATCTGCTGTATGTTGATAGCCCAGCAAAACTACCAGCGATCAATGACATTGAAGAAATTCGTGAACCGATTGCGCGTTGTAATATCCTTGTGCCTTCAGAGTACCTAGGTAACGTAATCACTCTGTGTGTTGAAAAGCGAGGCAGTCAAGTTGATATGGTTTACCACGGTAACCAAGTCGCTGTGACTTACGATATTCCAATGGCTGAAGTGGTACTGGATTTCTTCGATCGTCTGAAATCAACATCACGCGGTTACGCATCTTTGGATTACAACTTCCAGCGTTTTGAAGCTTCGAACATGGTACGTGTAGACGTTCTTCTTAACGGTGACACTGTTGATGCATTGGCGATGATCACACACAAAGATCAGTCTCAGACTCGCGGTCGTCAGTTGGTAGAGAAGATGAAAGAATTCATCCCTCGCCAAATGTTTGATATCGCAATCCAAGCGGCAATTGGTAACCACATTATCGCTCGTTCAACGGTAAAACAGTTGCGTAAGAACGTTATTGCGAAATGTTACGGCGGTGACGTAAGTCGTAAGAAGAAACTTCTGAAGAAACAGAAAGAAGGTAAGAAACGCATGAAGCAGATCGGTAACGTTGAGCTGCCTCAAGAAGCGTTCCTAGCCATCCTTCACGTAGGTAAAGACTAAAGTTGAACTTTGTCTCACACTTGTCGGTCTTAAGACGTTAGATATTAAAATAAGTGAAAGGGTTTCGGCTCTTTCACTTTCGTATTTTTAGATAAGGGAATTTAATGGCGAATACATTCTCACTGATGTTGGTTATTGCGACTTTGGTAACTGGCGTGGTTTGGCTATTGGAAAAGCTGGTTTTCGCGAAAAAGCGTCAGGAAAAACTGGCTGAGATTCAAGCTCAGACGTCTAATGGTTTGGATGCAGTGACCTTGCAAAAAGTTGAGCGTCAGCCTTGGTGGGTTGAAAATAGCGTCTCTATTTTCCCTGTGATCGCGTTCGTTTTAGTATTACGTTCTTTTATCTACGAACCATTTCAAATCCCATCAGGCTCAATGATGCCTACCTTGCTGGTTGGCGATTTCATTTTAGTTGAGAAGTACGCGTACGGTCTAAAAGACCCAGTATGGCGTACTCAGCTAGTGGAAACTGGTAAGCCTGAGCGTGGTGATATCGTGGTATTCAAATACCCACCACAACCAAGTGTGGACTACATTAAGCGTGTAGTTGGTTTACCTGGTGATATCGTGCGTTATTCAAGTGATAAGCAGCTTTGCGTGCAAAGCCAAGGCGAATCGGCGTGTAAGCCAGTTAAACTGAGCAATGTTGAAGAAAGTCAGTTTAGCTCGAACGGTATTCCAATGATCCAACTGGATGAAAAATTGGGTAACGTTGAGCACAATATTTTGGTTAACCCTCTTGTGCGTAACCGCGTGGAGCAATATTTCCCACGCAGCGGCACGACAGAGTGGGTTGTACCACAAGGTCAGTATTTTGTGATGGGTGATAACCGTGACAACAGTGCTGACAGCCGTTACTGGGGCTTTGTTCCAGAAGCAAACTTAGTCGGTAAAGCTGTCGCGATCTGGATCAGCTTCGAGTTTGATCGTGGCGCAGATAGTGTTCTACCTTCATGGATTCCAACTGGTGTGCGTTTTAACCGCATCGGTGGCATTCACTAACCATTCAAATATCGAGAGAGTATGAATTCTCCAATTGATAAACTAGAGAGAAAGCTCGGCTACCAGTTTCAAGATGCCGGGCTTATCAATTTGGCGCTGACGCACCGCAGCGCCAACAGTAAGCACAATGAACGTCTTGAGTTTCTGGGCGATTCAATTTTAAGTTTTGTCATCGCTGATGATCTGTACCATCGTTTCCCAAAAGTGAACGAAGGTGACATGAGCCGCATGCGTGCTACTTTGGTTCGCGGACATACATTGGCGGAACTGGGTCGTGAATTCGATCTAGGAGATTATTTAAAATTAGGTCCAGGTGAATTGAAGAGTGGCGGTTTTCGCCGAGACTCTATTTTAGCCGATGCGGTTGAAGCCATTATTGGCGCAATTTACCTAGACAGTGATCTTGAAGTTGTGCGAGGCATTGTACTGAGTTGGTATCAGTCACGCCTTGAAGCCATTAAACCAGGCGTTTCACAGAAAGATCCGAAAACTCGCCTACAAGAGTTCCTACAAGGCAGAAGAAAACCGCTGCCTGTCTACACAGTGACTAATATTAAAGGTGAAGCGCACAACCAAGAGTTCACGGTTGAGTGCGAAGTAGCAGGTGTGGATAAGCCTGTAATCGGTAAAGGCACCAGCCGCCGCAAGGCAGAACAAGCGGCTGCTGAAACAGCACTTGAGCAATTAACAAATGGCTGATAACGAATTCGATATCGATGCGTTTTTCGCATCACAAGGTGAGCCAAGCTCGCCAGAAAACCAACACTGTGGCTTTATTGCTATTGTTGGTCGTCCAAACGTAGGTAAGTCGACACTTTTGAACAAGATTTTGGGTCAGAAGATTTCGATCACCTCTCGTAAGCCGCAAACGACACGCCACCGTATTATGGGTGTGGATACGGACGGCGATTACCAAGCGATTTACGTCGACACGCCTGGACTTCACATTGAAGAAAAGCGTGCGATCAACCGTTTGATGAACCGTGCAGCTAACTCGTCATTGAGTGATGTAAACCTTGTGTTCTTCTTAGTCGATGGTACGCATTGGACTAAAGACGATGAGATGGTGCTGACCAAACTTCAAAAATCGAACTTCCCAGTTGTGCTTTGTGTAAACAAAGTCGACAACGTACAAGATCGTAACGACGTGATGCTACACATGGCGGAGATGTCGAAGAAGATGGACTTCGTGGATGTTGTGCCAATCTCTGCCAAGCAAGGTAAGAACATTGACGTACTGCGTAAGCACGTGCGTAATCACTTACCTAAAGCAACGCATCACTTCCCAGAAGAATACGTGACTGACCGTTCTCAGCGTTTTATGGCGTCTGAGATTGTGCGTGAAAAGCTGATGCGCTTTACTGGTGAAGAGCTGCCATACTCAGTAACGGTTGAGATTGAACGTTTTGATTACAACCCAGAAACCGACGGTTTCCACATCAATGCATTGATTCTTGTTGAGCGTAATGGCCAGAAGAAAATGGTGATTGGCAAAGGCGGCGAGAAGATTAAAACCATTGGTCGCGAAGCGCGTTTAGATATGGAAGAATTGTTCGGTCGTAAGGTTTACCTAGAAACTTGGGTAAAAGTGAAATCTGGCTGGGCAGACGACGAACGAGCGTTGCGATCGTTGGGTTATATAGACGATTTATAATCTTGGCTGCGAAGGTGCTTCGCTCCAACATCGATGAAAAATCAGTATCGATTAAAATAAGGAGCCGCTCGGCTCCTTATTTTTTATTTCACACTTTTTAGGCACAATGACTTAGATGAGTAATCTGTCTTCCGAAGGTTTACAGCGCTGTTTTGTATTGCACCGACGCCCTTACAGTGAATCGAGCTTAATCCTTGATGTATTTAGTGAGGAATATGGCCGAATGACTTTAATGGCCAAAGGCGCGCGCAGTAAGCGTTCGAACTTAAAAGGCGCATTGCAACCTTTTACCCCGCTATTACTTAAATGGTCGGGGAAAGGCTCAATGAAAACTTTGCGTCAAGCCGAGCCGATAAGTCTAGGTTTGCCGTTAACGGGCATTAATCTCTACTCAGCCATGTACGTCAATGAACTGATTGGCCGTATTTTGATGGCTGAAGTGCCGATGCCAGCACTATTTCATGATTATTTGCATGCGTTAACCGAGTTGGCGCACAACGAGAACCCTGAGCCTGCACTGCGTCGTTTTGAGTTAGCCTTGCTGTCTGCGATGGGGTATGGCGTGGATTTTTTGCATTGTGCAGGTACCGGCGAGCCCGTCGATCCAGAAATGACCTATCGTTACCGGGAACAGAAAGGGTTTATTGCTTCGGTTAGGCGCGATAACCTCACGTTTTTAGGGAATGAACTGATTGCTATCAGTGAGCGGCGGTTCGTCACTAAAGAGCAGCTAAAAGCGGCAAAACGCTTTACACGTATAGCCTTAAAGCCGTATCTTGGCGGCAAACCTTTAAAAAGTCGTGAATTTTTCATTCAGACCCCCAGAGCACGGAGTAACGGAAAATGAGCTCAATTTATTTAGGCGTCAATATCGACCATATTGCCACTCTACGTAATGCACGTGGTACAAAATACCCAGATCCTGTTCACGCTGCTGAAATTGCTGAGCGTGCAGGCGCGGACGGTATCACTATCCACTTACGTGAAGACCGTCGCCATATTTTGGATCGTGATGTACGTATTCTGCGTGAAACCATTCAAACGCGTATGAATCTAGAGATGGCAGTGACGGACGAAATGGTTGAGATTGCGCTGCAAACTAAACCAGAGTTTGTGTGTCTAGTGCCTGAAAAGCGTGAAGAACTGACGACGGAGGGTGGCTTAGATGTAGTAGGGCAGCTTGACAAAATTAAAGCTGCGACGAAAAAGCTGACAGATGCCGGCATTAAAGTTTCGCTCTTTATTGATGCTGACCGTCAACAGATTGAAGCTGCGAAAAAGTGTGGTGCTCCGTTTATTGAGCTACATACTGGCCATTATGCAGATGCGACGACAGAAGACGAACAACAAGCTGAACTGAAGAAGATTGCCGCTGGTGCGAGTTATGCACATGATCTAGGTATTATTGTTAATGCCGGGCATGGCCTGACTTATCACAATGTCGCACCAATTGCTGCATTACCAGAAATTTACGAACTCAACATTGGTCACTCAATCATTGGTCGCGCAGTATTTGATGGTTTAAATAAAGCGGTTGCTGACATGAAAGCACTGATGATTGAGGCTCGCCAGTCATAGGGCTATCTAGATGGCGATTATAGGGTTAGGGACCGACATTGCAGAAATTGAGCGTATTGAAAAAGCGTTAGCTCGTAGTGGTGAACCTTTTGCTCAGCGGATTCTTTCAGAAGAAGAAATGACCAAATTCTCACAGCTTAAGCTGCAAGGTCGTTATCTTGCTAAGCGCTTTGCTGTTAAAGAAGCTGCCTCAAAAGCATTGGGGACAGGGATCGCAAAAGGGGTCACGTTTCACGACTTTTCCATCTCGAACGATGAGCTTGGAAAACCAGTACTCGCATTGACGGGCACAGCCAAGCAAATAGCGGATGCGATGGGTGTTAACCACATTCACCTGTCCATTTCCGATGAGCGTCATTACGCTGTGGCGACGGTCATTTTTGAATCCTAGCTTGTAAGTCTTAAACAAAATACTAAAAAGCCAGAGCAGATGCTCTGGCTTTCTTGTCTCTCGAGCAGATTACTGTTCAAGGTATAATTTTGCAGTCGTTGTGACTTTAATCATTTCATCTTGCAGCTCGAACATTTCAGGCTCAACTTCCTCAAGACTGATCCCTGAGCGCAGTGCTTGCTCAAGCGTCGCACAGAGTGACTTCAGTCTTGGAACGCCACAATATGAACTACTGCCGTGCAGCTTATGGATGACATGAATTAGGTCATCACGAGAGATATCTTCTTGCTCTAGAGCTTGGTCAACAACCGCTTCTACTTCAGGGATGAACTCAATCAACATGCGCAGCATATCTTTGGCGAGATCCTCTTTATTCGCGCTCTGTTTCAAGGCCGCTTGCCAATCAATAATCACATCCTGTTGAGGTGAAGAAACGGATTGTGGTGCGCTTCCTTCAGGTTCATCAACGTATGAAGGGGCGACTTTGCCAATGCTCTCTGTACAAGCATTGGGGTTCCAGTGAACCAAAACCTGTTGTAGCACATGCTCTTCAATAGGTTTGGTCAAGTAGTCATCCATTCCTGCCGAGAGCAAGCGGTCTCGTTCCCCTGCCATGGCATGCGCCGTTACCGCAATCACTGGCGTGTCTTTATTTAGCTCCAACTCTTTAATGTGCTTACAAGCGGTCACCCCATCCATTTGTGGCATTTGGATATCCATGAAGATTAAATCGTACTTTTTCTCTGTCGCCAGGTTCACCGCTTGCTGGCCATTGCTACAGGCGGTGACGGTTTCTACTCGTTCGCGGAGCAGTGCAGAGATCAGCTTCAAGTTTGCAGGGTTGTCATCCACTGCTAGTACAGTGAGAGGTAAACGGTCCCCTTCGCTTGGCGTAATTGGAGCGCTTAATACCGGTGGCGATTCTACATGTTCGCTAATCAGGCTTTGTAGCAACTTACGGCGAGACAATGGCTTCGTCAGGCACTGGACGTGATGCTCTGTCATTATTTGGTCCGCAAGCGCCAATTCGGTACTCGGTGTCCCTAGGAGAACACTCGGAGCCATACGTTTCGCTTGTTCTATCCAAGGTGTAATAACTTCCGCATCGTGAGTCTGGTTGGCCGCTAAATTCAACAATACATAATCATATTGTTCTTCGTTGTTTGGTAGCGAAGAGCGGTAGGTTACTAAAATACCCTCCTGACTCAGAATCTGTTGGGTTACGGATGCGGCTTGCATGTTTGGTTCAATCAGCAGTAACTGCTTCCCAGTCAGAAGTTCCACTTCAATCAGTTCGCTCATTGGCATCTCGGTTGAGTGCAAGCGCACCGTAAACCAGAAGGTTGAACCTTGGTGTAGACGGCTGGTTAAACTGATTTCGCCGCCCATCTGGCTCACCAGTTTCTGAGTGATGACCAGACCAAGGCCAGTACCGCCGTAACGACGTGAAATACTTGCATCTGCTTGGCTAAAGGCTTGGAACAACTGCGCTTGCTGACGCTCAGAGATACCAATACCGGTATCACGCACCATGAATTGCAGTTCGACGGAGTCTCCTGATTGAGAGCGCATTTCTACGCTAACATCAATGTTGCCTCGCTCGGTAAACTTGATTGAGTTACCGACTAAGTTCGTCAAAATTTGCTGAATACGTAGTGGATCCCCAACTAAACCCGGTGGAATTTTAGGGTCCACTTTTAGGGTGATTTCTAACCCTTTCTCATGTGCACTTGTGGCTTGTAGGTTAATTACCTCTTCTAAACTTTCTCGGAAATCAAAAGGAATGTTTTCCAGCGCCAGCTTACCCGCTTCAAGTTTCGAGAAGTCGAGAATGTCATTGATGATATTCAGCAGGTTGTTCGCCGATTTCTCAATCGTCTGTAGGTAATCCGTTTGGCTGTTAGAAAGCTGCGTTTTAAGCATTTGACGAGTAAAGCCAATCACCCCATTGAGCGGAGTACGCAGCTCGTGCGACATGTTTGCCAAGAACTCTGACTTAACCCTGGCCGCTTCTTGCGCGCGTTTCTTCGCGATATCCAACTCAACGTTCTGAATTTCTAGCTGCTCAAGCGTTTCACGTAAGTCGGACGTGGCTTGGTCTATACTGTGCTGCATCTCCACGTGATATTCTGATAACGATACCGCCATGGCGTTGATGCCATTTTTTAGCTGGTCTAACTCCCCGTGCATTTTGCCTTCGATACGCACATCCAGATGACCACGGCGAATGCGGTCAACGACATTCTTCATGTGGGTGATAGGTTGGGTCACATCGTGCATTAGACGTGAAGCAAACACACTTGCTAAGCCAAGACCGAGAACCAGAACTAAAAAAGCAGAGAAGACTTCTTGATACTGTTGCAGCCTCAAGGAGGAGAGATCTAACTCGACGGCGATGTAACCAATCGCTTTTGTGCCTTGGCTTTCGTTCGACAACTCCGCTAAGTAGTGACCTTCTGACAAAATGGGGACACGCAATATCAGTGAGTTTTCGTAGATTTCCGAATTACCCAGTTGCGGGATCGGTTTATCTTTGGGAAACATCAAGGCTTCAAAATTAGGATGAAAGTTAGAGGTCACAAAGAGCTCATGATGTTCATCAAATACCGCGATACTACGAACCAGTTTGGAGTTTTTGCGGTGCGCGTAGCTTATCAAGCGACGTACCGCCTCTCGGCTTTCTGATAGTAGATGAGTTTCACTGGCAATCGCCAGCGGCTCAATAATGCTGTTACCAGTGGTGATAACTTGTTTCTCAAGGTCTTGGTAGCGGTTAAATGAGAAAAAGCCGCTCAGTAATAAACCAATAATGAGAGTGGGAGCGAGAGTTAGTGTAATTACACGTGCTCGTAAGCCATATCTGGTCATGTTATCTAATTACATCGGAGTCTGGATATGGGAAAATAACGCATTATTTCTCAAGCGCACGATAAAGCCTTGAGCAAAGAAGTGACGTCACCGAATAAACGGTAAGCATAATCAAGTCACTCGAATCACACAACGGCTGCAATCAAGAATAGTGAAGCCGAAGAGCAATTACACATAAATCAGGCATAGAGCATGGCACGCATCTTTCAACCGAAAAAGAAAACCCAACTCAATACTCGGCACCAAGCAGTGCAAGTAGAGCGTTTAGATCACCACGGCGCAGGCATTGCTTACCTCAAAAAGAAGCCATTGTTTATTGATGGAGCACTGCCGGGTGAGGAGGTGGTCACTCAATTGGTGGAAGAAAAGAGCAAATACGCTCGCGGTAAGTTGATTAAAATCCTTAAGCCGAGTGAAGCTCGTGTGGAGCCATTTTGCCCACATTATCATGAGTGCGGTGGCTGTGATTTGCAGCATCTAGATTATGACCAACAATTGACGTACAAACAGCAAACGTTGCGTCAGCTAATGCGAAAATTTTCAGGCAGTGACATTGAACTAGATGCCCCGTTATTGGGATATTCGCAGGCCTACCGTCGCCGTGCGAGAGTGAGCTTGTTTGTTGATAAAAAAACACGTCAGCTACATTTTGGTTTCCGTAAAAAGCAGAGTAAGCAAATTGCGCAAGTGACCGATTGCCCAGTGCTGGCACCGGAACTGAATGTTTTGCTGCCAGAGATTTACTCAGCCCTAAAAGCGTTCAAAAAGCCGGAACAATTAGGTCATGTAGAGCTGGTACTTGGTGATAATGGGCCGTGTATTACGCTGCGCCACTTGAGCGCTCTGACAACGAGTGAAACTCAATCTCTAACGGAGTTGGCAAAACGTCATGGCGCATCGTTGTACTTAATGCCATCGACAGAACAATTAGACCTTATCGAAGGCGATATGCCTTTTTATCAAGAAGTTGGAGTGAAAATCCCTTTTGCACCAAATAACTTTATTCAAGTAAACCAAGGTGTAAACCAACAAATGGTCAAACAAGCGGTTGAGTGGTTAGACCCACAAAAGAGTGACCGAGTGTTAGATTTGTTCTGTGGTTTAGGCAACTTTAGTTTACCAGTTGCGAAATTAGCTAAGTACGTGGTTGGAGTAGAGGGTGTTGCAGAGATGGTAGAAAAAGCCACAAACAATGCATCTTTGAACCAAACCAATAACGCGCAATTTTATCACGCTAACCTTGAGCAAGATTTTGAAGGCCAAGCCTGGGCCGCAGAGCGGTTTGATAAAGTATTATTAGACCCGGCACGCGCGGGAGCGAGTGGGATCATCGATCAAGTTTCTGAGCTTGGCGCACAGCGTGTAGTTTATGTTTCTTGTAATCCTGCTACCCTTGCTAGGGATAGTCAAAGCTTGATAGAGCAAGGCTATAAATTAACGAAATTAGGTATGCTGGACATGTTCCCTCATACCAGTCATCTAGAATCGATGGCATTGTTTGAAAAGTCCTAACTTTAGGACTTTGACCCCTTATTTGTGGTGGGTGGTCATAAAGCCAGCGTGTACGCGCGGTAAAAAGAACTAACCTGGACGGTGTTAGTCAAACCACACGAATATAATAATTAGGATGATGAGATGGTTGCGGTAAGAAGCGCGCATTTAAACCAAGATGAACAGTTTGAACTCGAAAACTGGGTGGCTAGCCTAGGACAAGAGAAAAACACAGCCTCACGCTTAATCGAAGTATATCGAGATTGCCAGACGGTATTAGCTGATAACGAGCAAGCGGAGCTGTTGTTGTGGCGTGGACGAGAAATGATCGAAATTTTGATCACCTTGTCTATGGATCAAGCCACTTTAGTGGCTGCTCAACTGTTTCCTTTGGTTTCAAGTGGTGCTTTTAACAGAGAAATTCTGGAAGAGAAATACAGCAAAGAAATCATAAAATTAATCGACGGCGTTGAAGAAATGGCTGCTATTGGCCAACTCAACGTCAACATGGAAGGCAGTGCAGCGTCATCTCAGGTAGATAACGTACGCCGTATGCTGCTTGCCATGGTGGATGACTTCCGCTGCGTAGTTATCAAGCTCGCGGAACGAATTTGTAATCTTATTGAAGTTAAAAAAGCGCCAGATGAAGTTCGACGTGCGGCGGCAAAAGAGTGTGCCAACATCTATGCGCCGCTAGCAAACCGATTAGGCATCGGTCAGCTGAAATGGGAAATTGAAGATTACGCTTTCCGCTACCAACAACCGGAAACTTACAAACAAATTGCCAAACAGCTTTCTGAGCGACGCATTGTTCGTGAACAGTACATCAAAGACTTTGTTGAAGACCTCACGCACGAAATGGAAGTGTCGGGCATCAATGCCGAAGTGAGTGGTCGACCTAAGCACATCTACAGCATTTGGCGAAAAATGCAGAAAAAGAGTTTGGCCTTTGATGAGCTGTTTGATGTGCGAGCAGTGCGTATCATCGCAGACAAACTGCAAGATTGTTACGCGGCTTTAGGCGTAGTTCACACCAAATACAAGCACCTACCGAGCGAGTTTGATGACTACGTTGCTAACCCTAAACCAAACGGTTATCAATCGATCCATACAGTAATTCTAGGGCCAGAAGGCAAAACCATCGAGATCCAGATTCGTACCAAGCAAATGCATGAAGAGTCGGAACTGGGGGTTGCAGCGCACTGGAAATATAAAGAAGGGGCAAGCAGCCGAAGCGGTTATGATGAGAAGATCACGTGGCTGCGTAAGCTATTGGATTGGCAAGAAGAAATGTCTGACTCTGGCGAAATGCTCGATGAGCTGCGTAGCCAAGTCTTTGATGACCGTGTTTATGCCTTTACACCACGTGGTGATGTTGTCGATTTGCCAATGGGGGCAACGCCGCTAGATTTTGCCTATCACATTCACTCCGAAGTGGGACACCGTTGTATCGGTGCCAAAGTCGGAGGTCGTATTGTGCCGTTCACGCATAAATTACATATGGGTGACCAAGTCGAGATTATCACTCAGAAAGAACCTAACCCATCACGTGACTGGTTAAACCCATCATTAGGCTTCGTTCATTCTGGTCGTGCGCGTGCCAAAATTAACGCCTGGTTCCGAAAACAAAGCCGTGAGAAGAACCTTGAAGCAGGTCGTGAAATCCTTGAGCATGAGTTAGCCAAAATTGGCGCAACGTTAAAAGATGCAGAGCATTACGCCCTCAAGCGGTTTAACGTCAAAACACCAGATGAATTGTATGTTGGTGTAGGTAGCGGTGATTTGCGTATCAACCAAATAATTAACCATATCAACGCGTTAGTTAACAAGCCAACGGCAGAGGAAGAAGATCAGCAAGCACTGGAAAAACTGCAAGAAGCTGAGCATAAATCACCCGCGCAAAGCCGACCGAAAAAAGACGCAGTTGTAGTAGAAGGCGTCGATAACCTAATGACACATCTAGCACGTTGCTGTCAGCCAATTCCAGGTGACGATATCTCTGGTTACATAACGCAAGGTCGTGGGATTTCAGTACACCGTAGTGACTGTGAACAGCTAGAAGAACTGCGCCATCATGCGCCAGAGCGCATCATCGATACAGTCTGGGGCAGCGGCTTTGTGGGGTCATACATCCTCACCGTGCGTGTTGAAGCGATGGAGCGAGGTGGTCTACTCAAAGACATTACGACACTGTTCGCCAACGAAAAGATCAAAGTGACCAGTATGAAGAACCGAGTCGACTACAGACGTCAACTTGCCATCATGGACTTTGACCTAGAAGTCACCAATATTGAGGTGCTTTCGCGGGTTTCGAAACGTGTGGAACAGATCAAGGATGTCATGACGGTGAAACGCCTCGGCTAAAACTCTCGTCATAGTTATCGTTGTAGCGTTGTTGCCTGCGCTCACTCCGGAGTGCCGGCCCAGGCTCATCACATAGGCGAGCTATGCTCAGGAGTCGCGAAAATTTGTTGCCTTGTCAAAGTAACAATTACTTAGTGAAAGCTGCTGAGAAAATATAATGTAGAAGGTGAGTGGTTTTGGCTGCTCACCTTTTTCTTTAATAGAAAGGTTTAAAGGAACAAAAAATGAGTCATCCAATTGAACAGTTAGAACAAATCATGGCGAAGCTGCGTGACCCCGAAAACGGTTGCCCTTGGGACTTAAAACAAACCTTTGACACCATCGTTCCGCATACAATAGAAGAAACCTACGAGGTGGTGGACGCGATTCAAAATCGAGATTGGCCCAATTTAAAAGAAGAGCTAGGGGATTTGTTGTTTCAGGTGATTTTTTACAGTCAGCTAGCGAAAGAGCAAGAGCTGTTCGACTTTTCGGATGTCGTCGAAACCGTGAACGAAAAACTGACTCGTCGCCACCCGCATGTTTTTTCAGATGTTGAGTTTGAATCTGACGAGGAAATTAACGCGAACTGGGAAGCGGAAAAAGCAAAAGAAAAAGCCCTAGTAGGCAAAGCGGAAGAAAGTATCCTAGACTCAATACCAAACTCTTTACCGGCACTTTCTCGTGCTACAAAAATTCAGAAAAAATGTGCAAAATTTGGGTTTGATTGGGATTCACTTGGCCCGGTTGTCGATAAAGTACGAGAAGAAATTGACGAAGTCATGGAAGAGGCACTGCAAGTTCAGCCCGATGAAGAGAAAGTTGAGTTGGAGCTCGGTGATTTGCTATTTGCGACTGTCAATTTGGCTCGCCACCTTGATAAAAACCCAGAAGTCGCGCTAGGAAAAGCAAACGTAAAGTTTGCGCGACGTTTTAAACAAGTTGAAGGCAAGGTCCAGCAGTCAGGCAAAGTACTTACAGATTGTTCTTTATCAGAACTTGACCATTTTTGGGATGAAGTAAAACAAGAAGAATCGAGGCAGAGGTAAACTGGCAGAATACATAATATAAGGTCAGCTTGTTTGGTTACACGAAACGGACTTTGGGTTGTCTTTGCTCACTTTGATTTGAAGCAAAAAATAAAAAATTACGGTGTGATAGATTTCACGTTGTGGCGGTAAGGAGCTTCTGGTATATTTATCTCCCGTCCAGAAGCACTCCATTTCCCTCATTCAACCAATTTCAGGTTAAACATGACGACAAATTACATTTTTGTTACTGGCGGGGTTGTATCCTCTCTAGGTAAAGGTATTGCAGCAGCATCTCTTGCGGCTATTCTAGAAGCTCGTGGTCTTAAAGTGACTATGATGAAGCTTGACCCTTACATCAACGTTGACCCGGGCACAATGAGCCCTACTCAGCACGGTGAAGTGTTCGTTACAGAAGATGGCGCAGAGACTGACCTTGACCTTGGTCACTACGAGCGTTTCATCCGTACCAAGATGACCAAGCGTAACAACTTCACTGCAGGTCGTGTTTATGCCGACGTACTTCGTAAAGAACGTCGTGGTGACTACCTAGGCGCAACTATTCAAGTTATCCCTCATATCACTAACGCAATCAAAGATCGCGTTATTGCAGGTTCTGAAGGCCATGATGTGGCTATCGTTGAAGTTGGCGGTACTGTTGGTGATATCGAATCACTACCATTTATGGAAGCGATTCGTCAGCTAGCTGTTGAGCTAGGCCGTGAGCGCGCAATGTTCATGCACCTAACACTTGTTCCTTACCTAGCGGCAGCGGGCGAAGTGAAAACTAAGCCGACGCAACACTCTGTAAAAGAACTTCTATCTATCGGTATTCAGCCAGACATCCTAGTTTGCCGTAGCGATCGCGTTATTCCTGCGAATGAGCGTAAAAAAATCGCACTGTTCTGTAATGTTCCAGAAAAAGCAGTAATTTCAATGAAGGATGTAGACTCTATCTACAAGATCCCTCAGTTGATTAAATCTCAAGGGCTAGATGACCTTGTGTGTGCTCGCTTTGGTATTACTGCTCCTGAAGCAGACCTTTCTGAATGGGAACAGGTTATCTACGAAGAAGCAAATCCTACTGGTGAAGTAACCATCGGTATGGTTGGTAAATACATTGAATTACCAGATGCATACAAATCTGTGAACGAAGCGCTTAAACACGCTGGCTTGAAAAACCGCCTAAGCGTCACAATTAAGTATGTAGACTCACAAGATATCGAAACAAAAGGCGTTGAACTTCTAGAAGGTTTGGACGCAATCCTAGTACCAGGTGGCTTCGGCGATCGTGGTATTGAAGGCAAGATCCGTGCGGCTCAATATGCACGTGAAAATAACGTGCCTTACCTAGGTATTTGTTTGGGTATGCAAGTTGCACTAATCGAATACGCGCGTAACGTTGCGGGTATGGAAGGTGCACATTCAACAGAATTTAACAAAGAGACTAAGTACCCTGTGGTAGGTTTGATCACAGAGTGGGTAGACGAATCAGGTAGCGTAGAAGAGCGTACTGAAAAGTCTGACCTAGGCGGTACGATGCGTCTTGGTTCACAGCTGTGTCACCTAGAGAAAGGGACTAAAGCTCGTGAACTGTACGGTAGCGCGACGATCCATGAACGTCACCGTCACCGTTACGAAGTGAATAACGTGCTTCGTCCGCAAATCGAAAAAGCAGGCCTAAAAGTATCAGGTCTATCTGCGGACAAGAAGTTAGTGGAAATGATTGAGAACCCAGCTCACCCATGGTTTGTAGCGGCTCAGTTCCACCCAGAATTCACCTCGACTCCTCGCGATGGACATCCATTGTTTGCAGGTTTTGTTAAGGCTGCGGGCCAAAACGCACGCGGCGAATTCGAGAAGTAAAAGGATACGGGCGGCGGCGAAGGTTGTGCTGCTGCCCTTTAAGATTGACATTTATATTTGAAACGAGAGGAAACATTAATGTCTAAGATCGTTAAAGTTCTAGGTCGTGAAATCATCGACTCACGTGGTAACCCAACTGTAGAAGCTGAAGTACACCTAGAAGGCGGTTTCGTAGGTATGGCGGCAGCTCCATCTGGCGCATCTACTGGTTCTCGCGAAGCTCTTGAGCTACGTGACGGTGACAAAGCACGTTTCCTAGGTAAAGGTGTTCTTAAAGCAGTTGAAGCTGTAAACGGCCCAATCGCTGAAGCTCTAGTTGGCAAAGACGCTAAAGACCAAGCTGCAATCGACGCAGTAATGATCGAACTAGACGGCACTGAAAACAAATCTAAATTCGGTGCTAACGCTATCCTAGCTGTTTCTCTAGCAAACGCTAAAGCTGCTGCTGCTGCGAAAGGCATGCCTCTATACGAGCACATCGCTGAGCTAAACGGCACTGCAGGTCAGTTCTCTATGCCTCTACCAATGATGAACATCATCAACGGTGGTGAGCACGCAGACAACAACGTTGACATCCAAGAGTTCATGATCCAACCAGTTGGCGCTAAGACTCTTAAAGAAGGTCTACGTATCGGTGCAGAAGTATTCCACAACCTAGCTAAAGTTCTTAAGTCTAAAGGCTACAGCACTGCAGTTGGTGATGAAGGTGGTTTCGCTCCTAACCTTAAATCTAACGCTGAAGCTCTAGAAGTTATCGCAGAAGCTGTTGCAGCTGCTGGTTACGAACTAGGTAAAGACGTTACTCTAGCTATGGACTGTGCTGCATCTGAGTTCTTCGACAAAGAAGCTGGCATCTACAACATGAAAGGCGAAGGTAAAACTTTCACTTCTGAAGAGTTCAACCACTACCTAGCTGAGCTAGCTAACCAATTCCCAATCGTTTCTATCGAAGACGGTCTAGACGAGTCTGACTGGGATGGCTTCAAGCACCAAACTGAACTACTAGGTGACAAGCTTCAACTAGTAGGTGACGATCTATTCGTTACTAACACTAAGATCCTTGCTGAAGGTATCGAGAAAGGCGTAGCTAACTCTATCCTTATCAAGTTCAACCAAATCGGTTCTCTAACTGAGACTCTAGCTGCAATCAAGATGGCTAAAGACGCAGGTTACACAGCAGTAATCTCTCACCGTTCTGGCGAAACTGAAGATGCAACTATCGCTGACCTAGCGGTAGGTACAGCAGCAGGTCAAATCAAAACTGGTTCTATGAGCCGTTCTGACCGTGTTGCTAAGTACAACCAGCTAATCCGTATCGAGGAAGCTCTAGGTGAGCGCGCTCCTTTCAACGGTCTTAAAGAAGTTAAAGGTCAAGCTTAATTCTTCACTGAATTAGCAGCTTAACTTAAAGCTTTCAAAACACCCTGCCTTGGCGGGGTGTTTTTTTATATAACGGAAGCGCTAAGTCCATGTTTCAAGTAAGCGGTCTTAAAGAAGTTAAAGGCCAAGCTTAATTCTCATTGAGTAAAGTTTCGCTAAATAGCTTTTTGAAACCCTCGCTACGGCGTTTTTTTGTATTTATAGATTTGTATTTTGGGGTCTTACTTTGGTCATGGGTAAGGTTCGCTTCCCATGAGCTTGTTTCATTTTGCTGCTTATTTCTTGTAAGGAGCGTGTGAGTCTCCCTTTCTCCCCTAGAGGCAACCTCGCATTTATGCTATATATGTCACCTTATCTAATTCCTTCCGGTACAGAATGTTAGCAGCGATATGCGAATCTTTGTTATAGCCCTTACGCTACTGTTTGGCTTGCTTCAATACACTCTATGGTTTGGTAAAAACGGAGTGTCTGACTACTACACAGTAAAAGATGAAATTGAAGTTCAGCAACAAGTGAACAGCAAGCTACAAGCTCGCAACAATGAAATGTTCGCTGAGATTGATGACTTAAGGCAAGGTCTTGATGCGATTGAAGAACGTGCGCGTCATGAGCTCGGTTTAGTTAAAGATGGCGAGACTTTTTACCGCATTATAGGTGAGGAAAACCATTAAAATGTTGGATATGAACTCATCGCATATCGCAATTGTGCCTGCTGCTGGTGTAGGGAGCAGAATGAAGGCAGATCGCCCTAAGCAATATTTATTGATCGAAGGTAAAGCGGTACTGGAACATACCGTAGAGAAACTGCTTTCTCACCCAAATATTTCTAAGGTTGTCGTTGCTGTTACTGACAGCGACCCATATTACCCAGAATTGTCCATTGCTAAGCACCCAGATGTGATTCGTGTAGCTGGTGGTAAAGAAAGAGCAGACTCTGTGTTATCAGGGCTAAACTATGTCAATGAGCACCTGGAAAGCGAGTGGGTATTAGTTCACGACGCTGCAAGGCCATGTGTATTAACATCCGACATTGACCGTTTGATTGATGTTTGCTGCGCCCACTCAACGGGTGGCATTCTCGCATCTCCTGTGAGAGATACAATGAAGCGAGCAAACGCAGTACAAGATATCGACCATACGGTAGATAGAGAAGCATTGTGGCATGCACTGACTCCACAAATGTTTAAAACTCAGCAGCTTACTCAAGCACTGGCTGACGCATTAGAACAGGGTGTAACCATTACCGATGAAGCCTCGGCTTTGGAATGGCTAGGCGAGAAGCCAGCCTTAGTTCAAGGGAATGCGAACAATATAAAAATCACTCAGCCAGAAGATCTTGCGTTAGCCGAGTTTTATCTAAGCCGTGAGCGCGGCGAACAAAGAAAGGATAGAAAATGATTCGAATTGGTCATGGTTTCGATGTACATAAATTCGGTGGTGAAGGCCCAGTCATTATTGGTGGTGTAGCAATCCCTTATGAGCAAGGTTTGATTGCACACTCAGATGGCGATGTAGCGTTGCATGCGTTAACGGATGCTCTGCTGGGCGCGATTGCTGCTGGCGATATTGGTCGTCATTTCCCAGATACGGATGATAAATGGAAAGGCGCAAACAGTCGTGAATTACTGAAAGACGTTTACCGTCGAGTCAAAGAGCAAGGCTACCGTCTCGGCAATGCTGATGTAACCATCATGGCACAAGCGCCTAAAATGGCACCACACATTGACGCAATGTGTGCGGCGATAGCCGAAGACCTAGAAACCGACATTAGTAACATTAACGTAAAAGCGACGACGACAGAACGTCTCGGTTTTACTGGACGCAAAGAAGGCATTGCAACGGAAGCCGTTGTACTTCTGTTTAAGCAATAACTAGCAATTTGCTCCTCTAAGCTGTGATATCAGCGGAAACACATCATGTCAGACATTTTATCTTCATTGGCTTACCTAACGGGTAAGCCAGTTGCATCGGCAAAAATCAAAGCGCAGCCAGAGCACTTTCAGGTTCGCGAAGATTTAGGTTTTGCCTTTACGGGCGAAGGCGAGCACCTAATGGTTCGTATCCGTAAAACGGGCGAGAACACCAGCTTCGTTGCTAACGAGTTAGCGAAAGCCTGTGGTGTTAAGTCGAAAGACGTTAGCTGGGCGGGTCTTAAAGACCGTCATGCGGTGACGGAACAGTGGTTAAGTGTCCATTTACCAAAAGGTGAAACGCCAGATTTTTCAGCGTTTTTGTCTCAATACCCAAGTATCGAAATCCTTGCAACAGATCGTCACAATAAAAAACTGCGTCCTGGTGACCTAGTAGGGAACGAGTTCGTGGTTACTTTGTCTGAAGTGACAGATATAGCGGATGTAGAGCAACGTCTTGAAAAAGTGCAACAAGTTGGCGTGCCAAACTACTTTGGTAGTCAGCGTTTTGGTAACGATGGTAACAACCTTGAAGAAGCACGTCGATGGGGACGCGAAAACGTTCGTACCCGCAATCAAAACAAGCGCAGCATGTATTTATCAGCGGCTCGTTCGTGGATTTTCAACCGCATCGTTTCAGCTCGTCTAGAGAATGGTGTGTTTGATAAGTTCATTGATGGTGACATTGCACAGACGGATTCTGGCACTCAGTTGATTGATGCAAACAACATCGCTGCTCTGCAAGTGCAATTTGCGCGAGGTGAAGCGGCAATTACCGCTGCGCTTGCTGGCGATAATGCACTGCCTACTCAAGCCGAGGCTCTGGCATTAGAGCAACCGTTTTTAGACGAAGAGCCTGACCTCATGGCGCTGATTCGTGGTAATCGCATGCGCCACGACCGTCGCGATATTGCGCTAAAGCCAAAAGATTTAGCTTGGACGGTTGAAGGTAACAACATTACGCTGACTTTCTCACTGGATGCGGGATCTTTTGCGACCTCTATTGTTCGTGAGTTAGTTAATGAGGTTGAAGTAGAAAGAGAATACTAATGGAACAGGATTCACGAAACCCGAAGCCCTTAAGAGTCTTAATCAGCAATGATGATGGTGTTCATGCTCAAGGGATTCATGCCCTCGTTGATGAGTTGAGAGATATCGCTGAAGTGACCATTGTCGCACCTGATCGAAATCGTTCAGGTGCTTCGAATTCACTCACATTAGAACAACCATTACGCGTGACTGAAATTGCCCCAAATATCTACTCAGTGCAAGGCACGCCCACGGATTGTGTGCATTTCGCGCTGAATGAGCTAATGAAAGATGATTTGCCTGATCTTGTTCTGTCAGGAATCAACCATGGCGCTAATTTGGGTGATGATGTTCTTTATTCTGGAACAGTAGCAGCCGCCATGGAAGGTCATTTCCTTGGCGTTCAGTCGGTGGCTTTTTCTCTAGTGGGTAAGCGACATTTCGAATCCGCCGCTAAAATTGCACGTCAAATTGTACAACAGCATTTAGCGTCGCCGATTCCAACGAATCGTCTACTGAACGTAAACGTGCCTGACTTACCATCAGAGAATTTAGGTGAAATTGAAGTTACGCGTTTAGGTGCACGTCATCACGCAGAGAATATGATCAAGCAAAAAGATCCGAGAGGCCATGACATTTATTGGTTAGGGCCACCAGGAAAGGAGCAAGATGCAGGAGAGGGCACGGACTTTTATGCAATTGAGCATGGCCGAGTTTCAATGACGCCTCTGCAAGTTGATCTCACCGCTCACGAGTCGCTGCGTGCTATGGATAGTTGGTTAAAGGAAGAGAAGTAATGAGTAACCCACATGCTGACAGGTTGATAGCGTTTCTTATCTCCAGTGGCATCAAAGACCAAAGAGTTCTGGATGCTATCCAACGCTTGCCACGAGAAAGCTTTGTTTCTCAAGCGATGATGCACCAAGCCTATGATAACAATGCGTTACCAATTGGTCAGGGACAAACTATTTCTCAGCCTTATATCGTTGCTCGTATGACCGAGTTGCTTGAGCTAGAACCGGCGAGTCGTGTTCTGGAAATCGGAACGGGATCGGGTTATCAAACCGCGGTACTGGCGCAAATTGTTGATCATGTATACTCCGTTGAGCGAATTAAATCGTTGCAATGGGAAGCAAAGCGTCGCCTGAAGCAATTGGATATTTACAATGTTTCAACTAAGCATGCTGATGGGTGGCAGGGCTGGGAAGCGCGAGGTCCTTTCGATGCTATTATTGTTACCGCTGCCGCTGAAGTGATTCCCCAAGCTCTTCTCTCACAATTAAGAGATGGCGGCAAAATGGTCATTCCTGTTGGAGATACGGAACAACAGTTATTAAAAATAGAGCGTAAGGGAGACGAATATCTCTCTACCGTTGTAGAAATGGTTCGGTTCGTACCTCTGGTTGCGGGTGATTTAGCTTAAGGGTTAGGGATAGGTGAATAAGTTACTACGTCATATTGGTATTAGCTTTGTGTTTGCTGCAGGACTAGTTGGTTGTGCAGCACATTCCCCTGCACCTGTCTCTAGCCTAAAAAAAGACTATTCAAGCCTTGAAAGAGGGAGTTACAGAGGGAGTTATTATGAGGTAAAAAAAGGTGATACACTTTACTTCATAGCTTATGTCACAGATAAAGATGTAAATGATCTTGTTCGTTACAATGAGTTAACTCAGCCTTACACTATCTACCCAGGACAGAGGCTAAAACTTTGGGCTCCGAAATATGTCGCCCCTAAATATGGTCAAAAAGTTGAACCCGTTGTGGCTCCTGTTGTTACGACCCCCCCAGCTCCAGTGACGAAAACATCAACAGCCTCTAAACCTAAACCTTCGAGTAAAAACTCTAGTCAAAAACCTACAGAGACTAAGCCTAAAGTCGTACAAAAACAGCCTCCAAAGAAGGTTGAACAATCGAAAACAAAGGAGTATGTTGGTTCAAAAGATAACCAAAAAGTGAAGCAAAAATCGCCAACTACCACAGCAAAGAGTGATAAAGTCTCAAAGTGGTTGTGGCCAACAAAAGGGAGAGTAATCAAGAACTTTTCGGCGGGAGAACAGGGAAATAAAGGTATCGACATCGCAGGACAGCGTGGTCAACCTATCGTTTCAACCGCAGCCGGCACAGTCGTTTATTCAGGCAATGCGCTACGAGGTTATGGCAACTTAATTATAGTAAAGCATAACGACAATTATTTAAGCGCATACGCACATAATGACAAACTGCTGGTCACAGAAGGACAAAGCGTAAAAAGCGGACAAAAAATCGCCACCATGGGTAGTTCAGGTGCAAAGTCGGTCAAACTACACTTTGAAATTCGCTATCAAGGTAAATCAGTGAATCCAAAACGCTATTTGCCTTAAAACTTTGAAAAACAACTTGCGACATCATTTAGCGACATATTGAGTTGTCATGTCTTGCTAACTCGCCAGGGGGAGGCGTTATGAGTATCAGCAACACAGTAACCAAAGTTGAAGAGTTTGCATTTGACAATGCGTCAGTGAAGACCATTGATAACGAACTCGAAAGATCATCATCCACAGAAAGCAAAGCGACTGCGCGTGAAGAATTTGACGCGAGCAGTAAAAGCTTAGATGCAACTCAGTTGTATTTGGGCGAAATTGGCTTCTCACCTTTACTTACTGCCGAAGAAGAAGTGCTTTACGCAAGACGCGCCCTACGTGGCGACGAAGCGGCACGCAAACGTATGATCGAAAGTAACCTACGTTTGGTTGTTAAGATTTCTCGTCGATACAGTAACCGTGGTCTAGCACTACTCGATCTGATTGAAGAAGGTAACCTCGGCTTGATCCGAG
The DNA here is from genome assembly GCF_033340555.1 of Vibrio sp. 1069. NCBI lineage: Bacteria > Pseudomonadati > Pseudomonadota > Gammaproteobacteria > Vibrionales > Vibrionaceae > Vibrio > Vibrio sp. 1069. The sequence continues at coordinate 153,903 of NZ_JAWOWP010000008.1, read as the reverse complement.
CGGTCGAAAAATTCGACCCAGAACGTGGTTTCCGTTTCTCTACTTACGCAACGTGGTGGATCCGACAAACGATAGAGCGAGCGTTGATGAACCAAACTCGCACGATCCGTCTACCTATCCACGTAGTGAAAGAGCTGAACATTTATCTGCGTACTGCGCGTGAACTTTCTCAAAAGCTCGATCACGAACCGACCGCAGAAGAAATTGCTGCTCAATTAGATATTCCAGTCGAAGACGTAAGCAAAATGTTACGCCTTAATGAGCGTATTAGCTCTGTCGACACGCCAATCGGTGGTGACGGTGAGAAAGCGCTGCTGGATATTATTCCTGATGCAAACAACTCTGATCCAGAAGTTTCGACTCAAGATGACGACATCAAATCATCGTTGATTCATTGGTTAGAAGAGTTGAATCCGAAACAGAAAGAAGTGCTTGCACGTCGCTTCGGCCTACTAGGCTACGAGCCTTCGACGCTGGAAGAAGTTGGTCGAGAGATTGGTCTGACACGTGAGCGAGTACGTCAAATACAAGTGGAAGGTTTACGTCGTCTTCGTGAAGTCCTAATCAAACAAGGTTTGAATATGGAAAACTTGTTTAACGTAGAAGACGATTAAATAATCCGTATTCCACTAGATACGCAAAAGGCTATGGTTCCCCATAGCCTTTTTTCTTTTTTGCTCCTTGGTGTGAGTCTATTTACAGCATCCTTTTCAAGCGATACAGCTCTTCAAGAGCTTGGCGTGGCGTTAAGTCGTCAGGATCAATACCTGACAGAGCTTGTTCGACCTCGCTAGGCTCTGGAATCAGGCTCAACTGGTTAGCCACATCTACTGCACTTGGACGCGGTGTGTCACTGTTTTGCCCCAGTTGCTCTAGCTGAGATAGCTTGTTACGCGCATTTTTGATGACCGTTTTTGGTACGCCAGCTAAGCCCGCAACAGCCAAGCCGTAAGACTTACTTGCCGCACCTTCTTGAACTGCGTGCATAAAGGCAATGCTGTCTCCATGTTCTACGGCATCCAAGTGAACGTTCGCTAAGCTTGGCAGTTGGTTCGGTAACTCTGTTAATTCGAAGTAGTGAGTTGCAAATAGGGTCATCGCACCAATTTGTGTTGCGAGCCATTCCGCACTTGCCCAAGCTAAAGACAGACCGTCGTAAGTACTAGTACCGCGTCCGATTTCATCCATTAGCACCAAACTGTTCTTAGTTGCGTTGTGAAGAATATTGGCTGTTTCGGTCATTTCTACCATGAAGGTCGAGCGGCCAGATGCAAGATCATCTGATGCACCAATACGAGTAAATATACGATCTAAAGAACCAATCTGTGCGGATTCTGCCGGTACATAAGAGCCGATATGTGCCATCAATGCAATCAGCGCAGTTTGACGCATGTAGGTTGATTTACCACCCATGTTTGGACCGGTGATGATCAACATCTTACGGGCTGGGTTAAGCTCAATTGGGTTCGCGATGAACGGCTCTGTTGTTACTTGTTCTACGACTGGATGACGGCCAGCTTGAATGTGAATTCCTGCGTCTTTCACAAGCGTTGGGCGGCAGTAATCTAACGAATCTGCACGCTCTGCTAGGTTTTGTAATACATCTAGCTGAGACAGAGCAGAAGCTAGGTTTTGCAGCTTCTCAAGGTTTGGCATCAATAGATCAAACAGTTCTTCCCACAACTGTTTCTCAAGTGCTAACGCTTTAGACTTCGAGTTAAGTACTTTGTCTTCGTGTTCCTTAAGCTCTGGGATGATGTAGCGTTCAGCGTTTTTGAGTGTTTGGCGACGTACATAATGCGGTGGAACCAAATGGCTCTGGCCACGGCTCACTTGGATAAAGAAGCCATGAACGTTGTTATAGCCTACTTTAAGCGTATCGATACCGTGTCGTTCACGCTCATCTCGCTCAAGCTGCTCAAGATATTCTGTTGCACCGTCTGCCAATTTTCGCCATTCATCGAGCTCCGCATTGTAGCCTTCAGCGATGACGCCACCATCACGAATAACAACCGGCGGATTTTCTTTAATCGCGCGTTCTAACAGGTCACATACTTCGTCAATCGGAGCTGCATACTTCGCCAATTTCGTTAGGTACGGATGGGTCAAAGAAGCGGTGACAGATTCTAGCTCTGGTAGCTGTTGCATGGCATTGCGAAGTCTAGCCATATCGCGAGGGCGAGCAGAGCGTAATGCAAGGCGCGCTAAGATACGTTCAATATCACCAATTTGCTTTAACGTTGGTTGAAGATCGGCAAACAGAGCTTGTTCTTTAATCTCACCAATCGCATCAAGGCGATTGTTTAACGTTTCAATGCAACGCATAGGCTGATGCAACCAACGCTTCAGCATTCGGCTGCCCATCGGAGTTGCACAATGGTCGAGTACTGCAGCGAGCGTGTTATCGGTTCCGCCTGCTAGATTTTGAGTAATTTCCAGATTACGTCGGGTAGCAGCATCAAGGATGACGGATTGATCCTGATGATCAAACGTTAAAGAGCGAATATGAGGTAAAGCCGTACGTTGAGTATCTTTTACGTACTGGATCAAACAACCAGCAGCACACAGCCCTAAGGACGCATGTTCTACACCAAAACCAACCAGATCTTTTGTGCCAAATTGTTGATTGAGTTGTTGCTTAGCCGTATCAAGCTCAAACTCCCAGACTGGGCGACGACGGTTACCATTGCGGCTCGCCATTAAATGTACAGGTTCAAAATCTTCTGGGAACAGTAGCTCACGTGGTGCAGTGCGTTGAAGCTCGGCTGTCATCGCTTCTTCAGTTTCTGGTTCTGTCAGTTGGAAGCGACCAGAGGTGACATCCAGCGTCGCATAACCGAACTTACCGTTGTGATGGTAAATTGCTGCGATTAAGTTATCGACACGCTCAGAAAGCAGCGCTTCATCCGTCACAGTACCTGGTGTCACGATACGCACAACTTTACGTTCTACCGGGCCCTTGCTGGTGGCCGGATCGCCAATCTGTTCACAGATCGCCACAGACTCACCAAGCTGAACAAGTTTTGCCAGGTAGCCCTCTACGGCGTGAAATGGCACACCCGCCATTGGGATAGGTTCACCTGCAGACGCACCACGTTTGGTCAATGAAATATCAAGAAGCTGAGAAGCTCGCTTGGCATCATCGTAAAAGAGTTCGTAGAAATCGCCCATGCGGTAGAACAGCAAAATCTCTGGGTTCTCAGCTTTTAGCTTGAGGTATTGCTGCATCATAGGTGTGTGTTTGTGGTTGGTTGCTTTGTTTTTATTGGTTTCTTCTAATGTTTTCATAATAATATTCAATGTTTTACGACCAACCATGTGTGGTTTCTAGTCTCATGGAGTGTCACTTGGTGTCAGTGAATCCCATAATTAAGTGTAGGTTTTTGTGTAGCTTTTGGATTATTCCTACACTAAGATAGTCATATTGTGTTGTTTGCGTATTAGTTAAGGATTATACAAATATGACCGTGGGAAAGAGTAACAAACCTCTTAGTGATCGAGCAATTAGAAACCATAAAGCTGATGGAAAAACCTTGGTTGATGTTGGTGAATATAGAGGGTTGCGAGTTAATGTTGGTAAAACAGGACGTAAGACATTTACTTACCGCTATCGTTCTCCGGTAAACAACAAGATAACTCAAGCTAAGCTTGGCACTTATCCAGACATGTCTTTGGAGCAAGCTAGAGTTGAGCTTAAGCACTTAAAAGCTATTAGAGATGCAGGTAAGTGTCCTAAAAGAGAATTGGAAAAACAGAAGCTCCTAGAGACTCAAGCTAAAGAATCAGATCGCTACGCTAAGATCAACGTTAAAAACTTGGTTGATAATTATCTGAAAGGGTACATTGAAGGTTCAAGTAATAGGAAACCTAAAGGACAAAAGGAAGCTCGCCGAACGCTGTATAAAGACGTCGTAAAACCTATTGGTTCAAAGCTAGCTATTGACCTAACCCGTAAAGATATATCTGATTTGGTTATGGGGATCGTTGAGCGCGGAGCAAATGTTCAAGCTGGGTATGTCCTTAGAGAACTAACTTCAGCGTATCGTTATGCTATTTCAACTGGTTACTTACCTTATGAATTTGTAAACCCTGCGCTACAAGCTAAAGATAGCTTGAAAATATCCAAAGTTAAATTAACTTGTAGTAAAGGAAGACGCTATTTCAATGATGAAGAAATTGTTCAGTTTTTGAATTGGTTACCAATCTCTGGTTTTAGTCAGAACCAAAAGGGGATCTTGAGACTGACGCTCTGGACTGGTTGTAGAACAGGTGAGGTATGTTCCTTAGCTTGGTCTGATGTAAACTTGAACAATAAAACTCTATTTTTGAGAGAAACTAAGACTGGTCTGGTTCGTCATGTGATGCTTTCTAATCAAGCGGCTGAGTGGCTACAGAACAAATACCAAAAACGAGATAAAAATGATTACGTTTTCCAATCTCAGAGGACTCGCAGACCTGTTCAGCAAAAACATTTATCTGAAAAAATCTGGAGTTTGAAGCAGAAAGGTATGATGTTAGATATCCCCAATTGGACTCCCCATGATTTAAGAAGAACGGTTAGAACAGGACTTGCTAGGAAAAAGTGTCCTTCAGAAGTTGCTGAAGCCGTTTTAGGACATACGAAGGAAGGTATTAATGGGACTTATGACCTTCATTCTTATGAGGATGAGTGTAGAGTTTGGTTGCAAAAATGGGCTGACCATTTAGATTCTCTAATGAGTGAGTCTATTTCTTGATTGGAAGCACTCTTACGAAGCTAAATGGTTTTTCAGGTTGCAGATTTGTACTAATGTGACGTGTCTTAGTTGGTTAAACCTCACAAAACTGGTGGTGCGATTCAACCTATACGATAAGGATAAACGTGCCCACCAAACTCATTTTTGGACAAAAGTGTTTTAGCTATTTTACTAACTTAGCGATTCATAGATTAGCTCAGGTATGCCAAATGGTCTGATTTTAGGCGATTAAGATTAAAACTTAATCACACTCCAGCGTGTCGCTTGGTTCCTGCCATTTTCTTTCGAGTGATAAAGTGCTGTATCAGCTCTTTCTATGGCATCTTCTAGACTACTGTCATCTAATTGGAACTCAGAGATACCGATACTTACAGTTATGTTTTTAGGGCCTGAAAAAATATATTTTTCTATTAAACTTCGCAATTTTTCGGCAACTAGCATCGAGCTGTCTTCATCTGTGTTGGGAAGCAATAGAACAAACTCCTCACCGCCCCAACGAGCGAAAGAGTCACTAATTCTTATGTTTCTATGGATTAATTTACTAAACTGAACTAGATAATCATCGCCAACAGCATGACCAAACTCGTCATTGATGCTTTTAAAGTAGTCAATATCAATCATCATTACGGTATATATGGAATTATACCTTTTTGCTTTAACGTATTCCTGTGACAATAGTTCAACCATCTTATTTCTATTTAGCACTTGAGTTAGAAAGTCTATGGTTGACATTTTAAGTAGTTTATTTTGATTTCGATAACTTTGAAAAACAATTACAAAAAATGAGATTAACACTATGAATATCATAAAATTAAACAGCAGATAGTTTCTTTTCATAAGTATTAATGTATCGTCTTCTGATATTGAAATTAAATAGGCCACGTGCTCTCTTTTAAAATTTTCAACTGATAAGAAAGATACAATCAGATATTTTCCATTCACATTGAACTCTTTTGAAAAAGTATTACCAGTTTTAATATGAGGATCAAGCTGTTTTTTAAATAGTTCAGTATCACCCTTAAGTTCAGTAAACTTCAGGTTTTTCAGGCTTTTATTTAGCACGTCTTTATCTACATAGTAATCACTGGCTATTTTACTATGTATGTAGTTATTCTTCGTATCATCAAACACTTTGTAATTCACAACATCCTTATTCATCAAGAAGAAAAAATCTTGTTCAGGATATAGATTAAACAATAAATTGACGATACTACCCATTGATAGGGATACTTCTAAAGTGCCTATCTGAATGTCATTATATACTACTGGATAAACGAATCGATAACCGTTATATATTCTACCTTCTTCAAATCCCTGTACAAATCGCTTTTCTTTATTGGATATCCTTACCGATTCTCTTATAGAGAATAAATTATCACCAAATTTTTCAGGTTTATGGACACGTAAAAAACTATCACCATTTTCAAAGTGAAAATGTAACTGTCGAAAGTTAAAATCTGTAAGAGTTTTATACTTTTCTTCCAGCATCGAGTATATTGAATTTCTATTAGATGTTCTTATGCTCTCATCACCAAAATAGGCTTCACTCATCAACCTAAAAATATCTTGGTCATCCTCAATTTCTTTAAATACGTAATTTGAAAAATCTTTATAAACGCCTAAGCTAGACTCAACTTTAGAACGTAGTTCATGAGAAGAACCAAGTAAAATTCGTTCTCTTTGAGTTTGATATTCATTAAATATGAATGTTATTGCCATCACGACTACAAAAACTAGTAACAAGCATGAATAAAGCATCTTTTTTATATTTGATTCTCTTGTTTGAATTGTCATTTTATCCACCAAGCCCACGTCTTCAACAAATCATAATCGCACAAATACTTATACGCTTAAAGGATTGAATTGACTATTTATACCTCACAACCCTTTGTCTACTCACATCAAAATGATGACAAACACACAAAAAGAAATCCTAAAGCGCCAACAAGCCTGTAGACAGGGGATTGTTCACATTATGAGCTAGTCAGAACCAGATCGAATCATTAAAATTATTTGGTCAGACATTGATACCAAAAATTGTTATGAGTAATAAATCTAGATGGGAAAGGGGCAGAAGCAAGTTGGGACAAGATATCTGCTCTGATAGCACCAAAACTCAAGCAATAAATGGTTAGATCAGGATTAATTCAACTGATGTATTTATGTACGTTGGATCTTGTTATTGAGTCACCGAGATCTTGCTAATAATTCATTTAGGAACTGTTCAAGCACTATGTTTGGATTACCCTTGTAGTGATTCATTATCTTTTTCAGAAGGACTTTTTTTTCTACCCCGTACTTGTCTAGAATCTCATCATCGGTAAGCTTTCGTCCCAACATATAGAGCGATGATTGCTCAAAAAGAGATTGAATCGTTTGGAGGGTAATGCTTGCAGGAGTTGGCAATTCCTTTGTATTGGTAATAAAACCTTTAGATTGCGGTGTTTTTGATGTTTTTCTGCGAATGAGCTTTCTACCGCGTCTATTGGCTCTATCGTTTAAATTCTTAAGCTTCGTGTTCAGTTGTTCTGAATCTAGAATGGACACAACCAGTTTTTGGCTCCAGTTATATTTTTGACTTTTGTCTATTTGTCTAGATCTGCCATAGAACCTAGGAAGTACAAACTTCTTCTCTTTCATGAAGTTAACGATTTCACTCATAGTGTCACTCATTTCTGTACTTCGGTATTTTAGAATCTGATGTAGACGATAAATGTACTGCCCCTTAGCTGTTTGAGGAGTTTCAATGCTCTTGGGTTGCTTGTGGCTGTCAAGAAGGAAGTGAACCAACATCGATAGCTGTTCACTGCTAAGTCCTTTTTCTCCAATTTTGTGTCCTAGATCGTCAGCCAAATCTTCCATCCGTTCAAGCACATTTTCTGATAGATGGATAGTTTTTGATGTAAAACCTGAAGCTTTTTTCTTGGCTGAGCTTTTACGTTTCCTAACCGTTGCTTCTTCCGTAACATCGCTTTCATTTTTTGAACTCTGAGTTTCAAATAGCTCCTTTATTTGCTCGCTTAAGCTGGCTACCTCTGTTTCTAATCTTTCGAATTCTTTTGGCTGTTCGCTCTTCTTTAATCCGGTTGCTTTTTTTGTAGCCATTTAATATCTCTATAAGTTTTAAATTTGTGATGCTCACAAAATGATAGGTAAATTCTTTTGTTTACCCATTTTAGCTGAGTTTTACATTGATTTTAATTTGTGATGCTCACAAAAAAAGTAGTTTTTTGGTGTGAATTAGGAAAATTGTAAATCCGCTTATGACTTAAATACACAAGGAGAAAGTTGTGAGCACTCTTCGAATTATCCAGTTAACTGAAGTTATAAAGAAAACTTCTATTAGCAAATCAACCATCTACAGAAAGATTGAAAAAGGTTTGTTCCCGCCACCAGTCCGTCTTGATGATTGTGGCAGCGACTCAAACACGAGGAGAGTTGGATGGTTTGAGTCTGAGGTTGATGATTGGATTCTCTCAAGACCAAGAGTCTTAAATTTTAGTAGTGAGGATTTCCAATCATGAAAAAGTCAGTTTTAGAAATGAGCAGATTTGAAACAAGTGAGCTAGCAGTGCGGGAAAATGAAAGGAGGATTAGAGCATTAAAACGTTCTGGTAAGAGGTTTAATGAACTAAGGTATCGGTTAGAAGATTGCTCTTATGGAGGAACTCCTTGTGGTAGTTTAGCGTGTAAAATATGCAATCGTGACCTGAGAATTGACTTAGTAGATTCGGCAGTTAGCTCAATTACTAGATCCAACATAGATACGTGGGAGCTATTGACAATTATCCCATACAGAAAAGCGCTCGATGATGAAGAGCTTATCGGTTTTGACCTAAAAGCGTTTAAGAAGTGGTTTGGGCGAGCTTTCCGAGATCTGGGATTTACTGGGCCTATTTGGGGCATGATTGAAGTCGATTATCACTCTTATGCTGAAGCATGGTTACCACATTTTCATGTAGTACTACCAAAAACGAGTAACAATGAACTCGCTTATGAACGATTAAAGCAATCAAGAACCTTTTATTATGAAACAGAGTTTTTGGAAGGAACACAGAATAGACCATTTCAGAAAGATCCATTCGATGTAGTAGATGCAGTCGAAGTTCTTAGCTATACACACAAGCTATATGGAAGTGAGTTTTATTTGAACAGTAGAAGAAAGAAGGTCAAAGGCGTTCTCTATGGTTCAAGGTTAGTTGAATATTTGATGTTCATGGATAACCATAGTTACTCAGAGCTAAGGTTTACTCTTGGAGTCTCTGATGAAAAGTGGGCTGGATTACGTAAGGTACATAGCAACAAACGATTAGAACATCATGATTAATTGCTCTATCTGTACTATAGCTATATGTTAGAGATACACTAGAGTTGGCGGTGGTTGGTTCTGAAACCACCGCTAGACAAGTAGTTGAGGTATACTCTTAGGAACGTTCTGTGATTGTGCTAGCATGCTAGTAGCAGCGTCGCCAATTATCTTTTGTTTGGTCAGTTTAGTCGTTTCCTTTGCAAAATCAGTATCTTTTATTCTACTTTTGCTTTCTTGGGTATTAATGTTCTGTGTTTCTAGGTTTTTAAAAGAGCTTGTAATTCTATTTATGTTTGCTCCGATGTTAGAGCGGTAAGAGCTTACTCGCTCGATAAGCTGGTCACTTGCGAATAATAGAGAGTTGTCGTTATGAGTGCTATTTTTTGCATAGGAAGTGTTCTCAAACGTTGTTAAGCCTAAAAAGCCCATCTGGAGATCTCCCAAGTTGAAAGGGTTTGCGGAATATATTAAGCGGTTGTTGGGTAGAGACGTAAAGTTTTGATCAAATATACCTACATGGATTGCATCGTTTGACCTATTTTCCAGTTTTCTCGCATATCCTATCTTCTGGATATTGTCTCCGTCACTATTTGTCTCTTCTGCAATAAAAAACTTGACTTCATTGTTAAATGAAGAGTTTAGAATGTTGACAACTCCTTCTACCGATTCCCCTTCATTAAAGGTAATTACTTTTTCTTTTTCGCCGTTCGATTGGGGAGAGTAGATGAAAGAAATTGAGTCACCTTTTTGAGTTCTCCATCCTTGAGGTATTCCTTCAGATAAGTGTGATGGCATTGATGTTGCGACAGATTGAAAGCCGTGCATATGCGTCAGATTGGGCAGAGTTACCATCATTGCTTGCCCAGACTCTTGTCCTAATTGGAAAGTGATTTTTTTGTCGAGGCTTTTATTGTCTTTTTCGCCAAGAAACAAGCTTTCCCCAGCAAAACGAGTTGTAAGAGCTATATGATTTAGTTCTTTTCCTAATTGTGTGATCTCTTGATGGATCGCATCTCTATCCTCCTTACTGTTTGATCCATTGACAGATTGCAGAGATAAATCTCGAACGCGGAAAAGAATCTCAGTGTATTCATTAAGAGCACTTTCCGCTGTTTCTAAGGTTGATATCGCATCATTGGCGTTTCTCATCGCAACTTCAAACCCTCGACTTTGAGCTTGAAGTCTGTTTGATATCTGGAGGCCAGCAGCGTCATCTTTAGCGGAATTTATGTTAGAACCAGAACTCAACTTATTCATTGCATCCTTGAGAGCAATGTTTGATGTCTTAATATGGTTCTGCGTAGACGTCGCTACAGAGTTTGTATTTATATTTAATGGCATAGCACAACACCTTTAAAAGTAGATAACTCAAAAAGCAAGCAATTGATGTGCCACTTGTTACTTATTGTTGCGTATGTATTTTCTTTATGAATGGGTGATATGTTGCCGATCGTGCTAGTGTTTTTATAAAAACGTGAGGTTGAGAGGATGAGTTTTGCCGCGAAGGTTTTTATAAGTATAGGTAAAAGTATAACTTCTTTAGTTGGGTTGGTGTATGTTGTTGTTATATATATCAAATAACACTCCTGCATCAGGAGTGTGTTTTTGTTCAGCTTTCACAGGTAAGTTCTTTTGTTTATTTCCGTAGCGGCTTAGGATACGTGAATCCCTATCAAGTAAAAAGAGACAAAGGGCATTTTGGCTATGGAAAAAACAACAAAATTGAGTGCCGATTTAGGCGCATTATTGGCTAAACACGGGCATCTTTTAACGACCGCAGAATCATGCACAGGTGGTGGTGTTGCAACCGCCATTACTGACATTGCTGGTAGTTCAGCGTGGCTTGACCGTGCGTTTGTCACCTACAGTAATGAAGCGAAAATGGAGATGCTTGGTGTGCAAGCTTCAACGTTAGAAGCGCATGGTGCAGTGAGTGAGCCAGTTGTGATTGAAATGGTACAGGGTGCAATTAAAAACTCCAATGCCACCATCGGTGTATCCATCAGTGGTATTGCAGGGCCGGGGGGTGGCAGTGAAGAGAAACCAGTCGGTATGGTCTGCTTTGCTTTTGCTGATAACCAAAGTTGGCAGCAAGTCGAAACCATGCATTTCTCTGGTGACCGTGCAGAAGTTCGCAAAAAAGCGGTCGAGCATGCGCTGACTCAATTGTATCAACATCTACTCTAGAATTTCTTAAATTGTTTTAGCCCAGCATTGATAAGGGCTAGAGCAAATCATGACTTTAGGTCAGCCAAATTTTTTTCATACAGGTATGGACACTGTATGAATCAACAGTATAATAACTTTCATTGCTGAGCAGTTCTTCTGCTTAAGAAAAATGAATTACTATTCGTCGCCCAAAGAAGATGAATAAATCGGAGAAAGTAATGGACGAGAACAAACAGAAAGCGCTCGCCGCTGCGCTAGGTCAAATTGAAAAGCAATTCGGTAAAGGCTCTATCATGCGCCTTGGTGATAACCGCGCAATGGACGTAGAAACCATCTCAACGGGTTCTCTTTCTCTTGATATCGCTTTGGGTGCTGGTGGTCTACCAATGGGTCGTATCGTAGAAATCTACGGCCCAGAATCTTCAGGTAAAACAACATTAACGCTTGAGCTTATTGCTGCTGCGCAACGTGAAGGCAAAACGTGTGCGTTTATCGATGCAGAGCACGCTCTAGATCCTGTATACGCGAAGAAACTTGGCGTAGATATCGATGCATTGCTAGTTTCTCAGCCAGACACAGGTGAGCAAGCGCTAGAGATCTGTGACGCACTTGCACGTTCTGGTGCTATCGATGTTATGGTTGTCGACTCTGTTGCAGCGCTAACACCGAAAGCAGAAATCGAAGGCGAAATGGGCGATAGCCACATGGGTCTGCAAGCACGTATGCTTTCTCAAGCAATGCGTAAGCTAACGGGTAACCTAAAGCAGTCTAACTGTATGTGTATCTTCATCAACCAAATCCGTATGAAGATTGGTGTGATGTTTGGTAACCCAGAAACAACAACAGGTGGTAACGCACTTAAGTTCTACGCTTCTGTTCGTCTAGATATCCGTCGTACTGGCGCAATCAAAGAAGGTGACGAAGTCGTAGGTAACGAAACGCGCATCAAAGTTGTTAAGAATAAGATTGCAGCACCATTTAAAGAAGCAAACACACAAATCATGTACGGCCAAGGCTTTAACCGCGAAGGTGAACTTGTCGATCTAGGTGTGAAGCACAAGTTAGTTGAAAAAGCCGGTGCTTGGTATAGCTACAATGGCGATAAGATTGGTCAAGGTAAAGCGAATGCGTGTAACTACCTGCGTGAGCACCCTGAAGTGGCTAAAACTATCGATACAAAACTGCGTGAAATGTTGCTAGCGCCAGCACTTGCGGAAGCGCCTGAAGCTGGTGAAGCGCCAGAGCAAGCTGAAGAGTTTTAATCTCTCATAGATTAATAAATGACAAAGCCCTGCAATGCGGGGCTTTGTTGTATCTATTGAAATCAAAAATCGAATTATCACAAAGGCCATTGAGAGCCTGTACAGCAAAAATACTTTTAGGATCATCATGTACCAAAAACGCCAGGCGCCAACATTATCGAGCAAAGAGGCAGCTATCCAATTGCTTAGCCGTCGCGATCATGGTCAGTATGAGCTTTACCAAAAATTATCGATGAAGGGCTATGAAGAATCAGACATCGACATCGCAATTAATTTTTGCCTAGACCATAATTATCTAGATGATTTACGTTACGCGAAGAGTCAAATTAGACAGCATGTATACAAAGGACATGGAGAGCGTCGAATTCGTCAAGAGTTAAACCAGAAGCGTGTTGCGGAATCGGTGATTGAGCAAGCTATGGCTGAAGAGCCGCAAGATTGGTTTGAACTGGCTAAACAGGCGGCAGAAAAGAAATTCAAAGGTATTAAAGCCAAAGACCAGAAAGAGTACGCTAAACAGGTGCGATTTCTGCAATATCGTGGCTACAGTTTTGACCAAATCAGCTACGCGCTGAACTTTGAGGACGAAGATTAACGGTCAGTCGTCCGCACTGATTTTTGTTTTGCTTCAAATTTTTTCTCCTACTCCCTCTTTTCCTCAAGAAAACTAGTCTCAGCTGTTTGCATGATCTACAATACGGCAAAATTCTAACTCGACTATTTTCAGGAAGAGCTGCATGTACATGAGCACTGATGAGGTTCGTAACGCGTTCCTCAAGTTCTTTGAGAGCAAAGGACACCAAATCGTAGAAAGTTCATCGTTAGTTCCACATAACGACCCAACCCTGCTGTTCACAAACGCAGGTATGAACCAATTTAAAGATTGTTTCTTAGGCTTAGAAAAACGAGCCTACACTCGAGCGACTACGGCTCAGCGTTGCGTACGTGCAGGTGGTAAACATAACGACCTAGAAAATGTTGGCTTCACTGCTCGTCACCACACATTCTTTGAAATGTTAGGCAACTTCAGCTTTGGCGATTACTTCAAAGAAGATGCGATCTCCTTTGCTTGGGAATTCCTAACCGAAGTTCTTAAACTGCCAGCGGATCGTTTATTGGTAACTGTTTACGAAACCGATGACGAAGCGTTTGACATCTGGAACAAGAAAGTTGGCGTGCCCGTTGATCGTATTGTTCGCATTGGTGATAAAGAAGGCGGCAAGCCGTATGAGTCTGATAACTTCTGGCAAATGGGCGACACTGGCCCTTGTGGTCCATGTACTGAAATCTTCTACGATCACGGTGAGCACATCTGGGGTGGCCGTCCTGGCACGCCTGAAGAAGATGGTGACCGTTTCATCGAGATCTGGAACAACGTATTCATGCAGTTCAACCGTCACGCAGACGGCACTATGGAACCGCTACCAAAACCATCGGTAGATACTGGTATGGGTATCGAGCGTATCTCTGCAATCATGCAGGGCGTTCACTCAAACTACGAAATCGATGTGTTCCAAGCTCTTATCAAAGCAGCAGCAGAAGTGATCGGTTACGAAGACCTATCAAACCAATCACTACGCGTTATCGCTGACCACATCCGTTCATGTTCATTCCTGATCGTGGATGGCGTTATGCCTTCAAACGAAGGTCGTGGTTACGTATTACGCCGTATCATCCGTCGTGCAGTTCGTCACGGTAACAAGCTGGGCGCACAAGGTGCATTCTTCCACAAGTTGGTTGGCGTTCTAGCTGACATCATGGGTACGGCTGGTGAAGAGCTGAAGCGTCAACAAGCTGTGGTTGAAAAAGTACTGCGTATCGAAGAAGAAAACTTTGGTCGTACACTTGAGCGCGGTATGGCTATTCTAAACGAAGCACTAGATAACCTAGACGGTAAAGTACTGGACGGCGAAACCGTATTTAAACTTTACGATACTTACGGCTTCCCAGCTGACTTAACTAACGACGTAGCACGTGAGCGTGAATTCGCAATCGACGAAGAAGGTTTCGAGAAAGCGATGGAAGAGCAGCGTCAACGTGCGCGTGAAGCGGGTAACTTTGGTACTGACTACAACGCAGCAATCAAAGTTGATACGCAAACAGAATTCTGTGGTTACACAGCTACTAAAGGCTCTAGCTCTGTAGCTGCGATGTTCGTTGAAGGCAACGAAGTAGATTCACTATCTGCGGGCGACAAAGCAATCATCGTACTTGGTGAAACGCCATTCTACGCAGAGTCAGGCGGTCAGTGTGGTGACGCTGGTGAAATCCGTACTGAGTCTGGTGTATTCCACGTTGAGGACACTCAAAAACTAGGTAACGCAATCGCGCACCACGGTGTAATGGCAGAAGGCGTTCTAGCGAAAGGTGATGAAGTAGCAACTATCGTTGACGCAGAGCGTCGCGCAGCTATCTCTCTAAACCACTCAGCAACGCACTTGCTACACGCAGCACTACGCCAAGTTTTAGGTGAGCACGTAACGCAGAAAGGCTCATTGGTGAAGGCAGACAACCTACGTTTCGACTTCTCGCATCTAGAAGCCGTAACTGCAGCAGAACTGAAAGAAGTTGAGCGTCTAGTTAACGCGCAAATTCGTCGCAACCACACGATTGAAACCAACGTGATGGACATTGAGTCAGCTAAGAAGAAAGGCGCAATGGCTCTATTCGGCGAGAAGTACGATGACGAAGTACGCGTACTGTCTATGGGTGACTTCTCGACAGAGCTTTGCGGTGGTATTCACGCATCAAGCACAGGTGATATTGGCCTATTCAAAATCACTTCAGAAAGCGGCATTGCTGCAGGTATTCGACGTATTGAGGCGGTAACAGGCGAGGCTGCATTAGACGCGATTGAAGCTCAAAACGCGAAGTATGAAGAGAAACTGGCAGAATCTGCACAGAAAGCAAAAGCGCTAGAGAAAGAAGTGCAGAAGCTAAAAGATAAGATGGCGGCAGCAGAAAGCGCTAACATCATGGGCAAAGCGGTTGAAGTCAATGGTACAAAAGTTCTAGTCGCAGCTCTTGAAGGTGCTGACAGCAAGAACCTACGTACTATGGTTGATGACATCAAGAACCAAATGGGGTCTGGTGTCGTACTGCTTGCCAACGTAACAGGTGACAAGGTTGGCCTGATTGCTGGTGTGACTAAAGATCTAACTGGTAAAGTAAAAGCTGGTGATCTAGTTAAGATGATTGCTGAGCAAGTCGGTGGTAAGGGCGGTGGTCGTCCTGACATGGCTCAAGCTGGTGGTACTGATGTAGCCGCACTACCAGAGGCAATTAAAACAGTTCAGCCTTGGTTAGAAGAGCGCTTATAAGCTTTTAACTACTAAAATTACGCTCAATCAAGTTTCTTTGATTGAGCGTAATTTTTTTTAGCAGCCAAGTGGTTTAATTGACCAAAAGTTAACCGAGTCATTTAGGCTATTTGGTTTTTGTTGTAACTACTGCTTATATAATTTTTCTAAAAGGAAATACTGACGATGTAAGCAGTTCTAAAGAGACTTCGGTCTTGGGAAGGTGAAGACTGGTGAAAAAGCCCCTTATCGTGCAAAAGTTTGGCGGAACCTCCGTGGGTTCAATTGAAAGAATCCACCAAGTTGCTGAACACATCATTAAGGCGAAAAATGATGGCAATCAAGTTGTTGTTGTCGTGTCTGCAATGTCAGGCGAAACAAACAGACTGATGGACCTCGCTAAACAGATAGATAGCGTGCCTACAGCTCGAGAACTTGATGTTTTGCTCTCTGCTGGTGAGCAAGTGTCAATGGCACTGTTAGCAATGACACTCAATAAATTGGGTCATGCTGCACGCTCGCTTACCGGAGCACAGGCGAATATTGTGACGGATAATCAACACAATGACGCAACGATTAAACACATTGATACTAAGACAATTCTGGGATTGCTTGAGCAAGACCAAATCGTGATTGTTGCAGGCTTTCAAGGTGTGAATGAGAACGGGGATATCACCACATTAGGTCGAGGTGGCTCAGATACGAGCGCTGTGGCACTGGCAGGCGCATTGCGCGCTGATGAGTGTCAAATCTTTACCGACGTTGATGGTATTTATACTTGTGACCCACGTGTAGTGAAAAACGCGCGAAAATTGGCGGTTATCGATTTTCCTTCCATGGAAGCGATGGCAAGCCGAGGCGCGAAAGTATTACATTTACCTTCAGTGCAATTTGCATGGAAGAATAATGTGCCACTGCGCGTGCTTTCGACATTTGATGTTAATGAAGGCAGTCTGGTAAAGGGGGAGTTAGGCAATCAAGCCGTCTCTGGTATAGCCATTCAACGTGACCTTGCCATAATCGAAGTCGATAAAGAACATTTATCTAGTGCTACAAAACAATGTCAGATGTTGGGTATCGACATTTGGAATGTGATCGAGGAAACAGAACGGGCAGGCATCATGATAAAACAAGATGCATGTGCCAAGTTCGATCTGGTGTTCAGCGACAAAATCCGTAATAGTGAAGTGGTAAGCCTGTTGACCGCAGTGGGGCTTGAGGCCAATGGAATGGTAGAGCACGCATGCGATTTGTTGGCAAAGCGAGATATTGAGATCAATTTCAGCGCAACGAATGCACTCACTATGATGCTAGTTTTAGCACCCGAATGTGTGGATACAGCAGCAAACATTCTGCATGATGCTTACATTACGTCTAGTGAAGCATTAAACATTCAACAAAAACATGCCTTTTTAGGCTGATTTTCGCTAACAAGGTAGTTTACGAAAATATAACTTTTGTTGGATAATAGCTTTGTAGCAAGAAAATTTAGAGATTACTCAAGGAGCAAAGAATGCTAATTTTGACTCGCCGCGTAGGCGAAACACTGATGATTGGTGATGAAGTGACTGTAACTGTACTAGGTGTTAAAGGTAACCAAGTGCGTATCGGCGTTAACGCTCCGAAAGAGGTTTCAGTTCACCGTGAAGAAATCTACATGCGCATTCAAGCTGAAAAAGGCAATGGCAACGTTGCTTCAGGTAACTACTAAGTCGCTCCTGTTTACAGAGCTTAGTTTGAATGAAAAAGGCTAACCGAAGGGTTGGCCTTTTTAGTTTTTACTGTTTTTGAAAATTTGCAGAAACTATTGTGTTGAGTATGGCTGTGAATTCATCAATAATGTTGATTCGAACTTCAGAAAGTTATTTGAAAATAAATGTCTTTTTTTCAGAGAAGACTCTCTTTTTTTCATCATAATAGAGTGATAAAGTTCGTTTAATAGTCACTTTGATTAAATCAGCAACGGTTAAGCCAGTTTCGTAGATTTTTTCAAAGAAAGTGTTTGACATATTTTCGGTAAAACGTAATATGTGCCTCCGCAAGACGGTGAGGTGGCCGAGAGGCTGAAGGCGCTCCCCTGCTAAGGGAGTATACGGTTTATCCCGTATCGAGGGTTCGAATCCCTCCTTCACCGCCATTCTTGCAACGTTGATTTATCAACAAAAAGTGCGTCCTTAGCTCAGCTGGATAGAGTACCTGGCTACGAACCAGGCGGTCGGAGGTTCGAATCCTCCAGGACGCGCCATATCTCTTTTGAGATATAACAATGAAAACGGTGAGGTGGCCGAGAGGCTGAAGGCGCTCCCCTGCTAAGGGAGTATACGGTTTATCCCGTATCGAGGGTTCGAATCCCTCCTTCACCGCCATTCATTGACTGGCCCGATGGCCTTTTTTTTGTTTCGTAAGAAATGAATGTGATTTACTTCACAACTTCTTAGCAAGAAGATCTGCGCGTCCTTAGCTCAGCTGGATAGAGTACCTGGCTACGAACCAGGCGGTCGGAGGTTCGAATCCTCCAGGACGC
>NZ_JAWOWP010000008.1:117832-135504 GCF_033340555.1 Vibrio sp. 1069 | reverse complement strand
GTCCTTAGCTCAGCTGGATAGAGTACCTGGCTACGAACCAGGCGGTCGGAGGTTCGAATCCTCCAGGACGCGCCACTCATTGAAACAGCCTCGCAATTGCGAGGCTTTTTTGTATCTAGACATCTGAAATATGGCGTAGGATCACTAGAGCCTATGTTCCTCTTTTTTAAAAGCGAATATGTGCGTATCTAAGCAATTTGCTATCAAGCTTCTGTCGCATCGTGTGAAATCATCCTGATTATCCCTCCTATACACTGACTTCCATTTTTCATTTCAATTACTCTTATGTAGTTACTTTGTTTGTTATTTGTTTATTAATTGTTAATTTTATTCATCTTTTTGTTTTTGTTGGTTTTTACTGCGTGAGTACCGATTTGATTTTGAAATCTAAATCGCAGTTTTTATTTATGTCCTCCTTTACTCTGTTCATAAGGTGGTAGCGATTTGAAGTGATTATTTTGTCATGAACTGTGATCTGGGTAGTGAATAAATAATCATTTATCAGGATTACTACAAACCTTCCTTAAACAAAATTGACAAAATTTAACCAATCGAGATAATCCATGGGTCGGGATTTGACACTATTAAAGTCCTGCACGTTGTCAGGATGACAAAGAAAGGAAGCAACATGACTAATATAGGAAGCCTGCTAGTAGATGCGGCCACCCTGATGCTAACGGGGATGGCGGTCGTATTTATTTTCCTCACTATTCTTGTTTATCTCGTTCGGTTAATGTCGAAATTGGTACCAGAAGAAGTACCAGAGCCGATCGCAGCACCAAAAACAAACACTAATATTCAATCAACCTCTTCAGCTGTTAGTCCACAAGTAGTGGCGGCGATCTCGGCTGCGATTCATAAACATCGCGCCTCATTCGCGAAGTAGCCGAACTAGGATTAAAAAGGAGTTTAAGAGCATGTCTAAACCACTAGCTATTACTGATGTGGTCCTTCGTGATGCCCATCAATCACTATTTGCTACGCGTATGCGTATTGAGGATATGCTGCCTATCGCAGCTGAGTTGGATAAGGTTGGTTACCGGTCTCTAGAGACTTGGGGTGGTGCAACATTTGATTCTTGTATTCGATTCTTAGGGGAAGACCCTTGGGAGCGTTTACGTGAACTAAAAAAAGCGATGCCTAATACACCAATGCAAATGCTACTGCGTGGTCAAAACCTTTTAGGATACCGCCATTATGCCGACGACGTAGTAGAGAAGTTTGTTGAACGCGCGCATGCTAACGGCATGGATGTATTCCGTATTTTTGATGCAATGAATGACGTGCGAAACTTCCAGAAAGCCGTTAAAGCAACGGTTGATGTTGGTGCGCATGCTCAAGGTACGTTGTCTTACACTACGAGCCCAGTGCATAACGCAGACACTTGGGTTGACTTGGCAAAACGCCTAGAGGATTTAGGTTGTCATTCGCTGTGTATTAAAGATATGTCTGGCTTACTTAAGCCTTATGAAGCGGAAGAGCTTATCACGCGTATCAAAGCGTCTTGTGATGTGCCATTGGCACTTCATTGTCATGCAACAACGGGGCTGTCTACAGCAACAGCGGTAAAAGCAGTAGAAGCCGGTATTGATATTCTCGATACTGCGATTTCTTCAATGAGTTGTACTTACGGTCATACACCGACTGAAACGGTAGTCGCTATGCTAGAAGGCACCGAGCGAGATACCAATTTGAAACTCGAGCAACTGGAACCTATCGCCGCATATTTCCGTGAGGTACGTAAGAAGTATGCGAAGTGGGAAGGCCAGTTAAAAGGAGTCGATTCACGCATCCTGATTGCTCAAGTGCCTGGTGGTATGTTGACCAATATGGAAGGCCAGTTGAAAGAGCAGGGCGCTGCGGATCGCATTGATGAAGTATTAGAAGAGATCCCTCGTGTACGTGAAGATCTTGGTTTCATTCCATTGGTGACTCCAACTTCACAGATCGTCGGTACGCAAGCGGTGATTAACGTTCTTACTGGCGAGCGCTATAAGAGTATTACCAAGGAAACCGCTGGCCTATTGAAAGGTGAGTACGGTCAAGCGCCAGCCGAGTTAAATGCAGAACTGCAAGCGAAAGTGCTTGATGGTAAAGAGCCAATTACCTGTCGTCCTGCCGATTTACTTGAGCCTGAAATGGAGACGCTTACGGTTGATCTGATGGAGAAAGCGAAATCAGAAGGCATTAAGCTAGCAAGTGAGCGTGTTGATGACGTACTCACTTATGCACTTTTCCCTCAAGTTGGACTTAAGTTCCTTAAGAATCGTGAAAACCCAGAAGCATTTGAGCCAGCACCAACGCTAGAAGCTGCGAAGCCTGCTGTACCTGTAGCTCAACCAGCAACTGGTGGTGTAGAAACTTATAGTGTACGTGTTGACGGACAGGTGTATGAGGTGGAAGTTGGCCCTCAAGGTGAACTGACATCTGTTGCTCCTTCTAATGCACCGGCAAAATCGGCTACACCTAGCACACCTTCTAATGCTTCAGCTGAAGCGGTGCCTGCTCCTCTTGCAGGTAACATCTTCAAAGTGAATGTTCAGCCTGGTGCTGAGGTAGCTGAAGGCGATGTATTGCTCATCCTTGAAGCGATGAAAATGGAAACTGAAGTACGAGCGGCGCGTGGTGGTGTGGTTCAAGAGCTGAACGTTAAAGAAGGCGATGCTGTCACAGTAGGTGCGCCTCTGTTGAGCCTGGCGTAAGGGAGTATCATGGACGGATTGTTAACCCTTTGGGCAGAAACAGGGATCGCTAACTTCGAGTTCGGCCAAATCTGTATGATGCTGGTTGGTTGTACCTTGCTGTTTTTGGCAATTAAAAAAGGATTTGAACCTTTACTGTTATTGCCGATTGGTTTCGGTGCTATTTTGGCGAATATTCCAAATGCTGGCTTTACTGAGCCTGGTGGCTTGCTCTACTACGTTTACTACATTGGGATTGAATCGGGTGTGTTCCCGCTATTGATCTTCATGGGTGTGGGCGCGATGACTGACTTTGGTGCTTTGATCGCAAACCCAAAAACGTTGTGGTTAGGTGCGGCTGCGCAGTTTGGTATTTTTGCAACACTGTTTGGCGCTATTTTGCTCAACTATGTACCTGGCATGGAGTTCTCCATGGCAGATGCTTCGTCTATCGCGATCATCGGTGGTGCTGATGGGCCAACAGCGATTTTCTTAGCGAGTAAGCTCTCTCCAGATCTGCTAGGTGCGATTGCAGTCGCGGCATACAGCTATATGGCATTGGTGCCGATCATCCAGCCACCAATCATGAAAGCACTGACAACCAAGGAAGAGCGTCAAATCAAGATGGCTCAGCTTCGTCATGTTGGTAAATGGGAGAAAGTCATCTTCCCGCTTGCTGTATTACTGATGACGATTCTGTTCTTACCTTCAGCTACGCCATTGGTTGGTATGTTCTGTTTGGGTAACTTGATGCGTGAAGCTGGTGTGGTCGATCGTTTATCGAAAACTGCTCAAAATGAATTGATCAACATAGTGACTATCTTTTTAGGTCTTGGTGTTGGTTCTAAGCTGCAAGCTGAGCAGTTCTTGAACCTAGAAACGTTAGGTATCTTGGGGTTAGGCGCAGTTGCATTTAGTATCGGTACTGGTGCGGGCGTCCTGATGGCGAAACTGCTTAACAAGTTCTCGAAAGAAGACATCAACCCACTTATTGGTGCGGCTGGCGTTTCTGCGGTACCAATGGCCGCGCGAGTCGTAAACAAAGTTGGTTTACAAGCTAACCCGCAAAACTTTTTGTTAATGCATGCGATGGGACCAAACGTTGCTGGTGTGCTGGGTTCAGCCGTTGCGGCTGGTATATTGTTAGCACTTGTTGGTTAGACATTATTGAAAATGGAATGATCAACCAATTTACAAAATCACGATTAACTTAGGTTAACAAAATGGTTTATAGTCAAAGGGATGCTTTCGCATCCCTTTTTGTTTTCTTGCAGGGAATGGTTTATGGAACACAAACAGATCGTTATCACTGAGTTTGGTGATGCCAACGTACTCGCGATTCAACATGCTTCTACACCATCACCACAGCCTGGTGAAGTCTTAGTAAAAGTCGCTTTTTCAGGCGTAAATCCTATTGATGTCAAAACTCGAGCTGGGCTCGGTTGGGCAGCAGCGCAGAATAAGGATAATTTACCTTGGGTGCCAGGTTACGACATCTCAGGAAAAGTGATGTCTTGTGGAGAGGGGGCATCACGTTTTAATGAAGGTGATGAGGTGGCTGGATTTATTGGTTTCCCAGTTCGAGGCGGTGGTTACAGTCAATACATATGTGTTCCAGAAACTGAGTTAAGTCATGTTCCTAGCTCCGTAACTTTGGAGGCAGCTGCTGCATTACCGTTGGCGGGACAAACTGCGGCACAAGCTCTCAGTAAGGCTAATGTGACGGAAAACGATCGCGTACTTATCCTCGCTGGAGCCGGTGGTGTTGGACACCTCGCGGTACAAATTGCGATCGCGACGAAAGCGGAAGTCTTTACCACCTGCAGTGAACGAAATTTAGATTACCTTGCGACGCTCGGTGCTCATGCAGTGAACTATCAATTTGCACCAGTGTCAGAACGTGTTGAAGATGTTGATGTTTTGATTGATTTAGTAGGCGGAGATGCTGCGTTAGATGCGCTTAAATGCCTGAAAGACAATGCGAGAGTCATCACCGTTCCAACCATCACAGCTGAGCTGATTTGTGAAAAAGCCAAACTCCTAGGCTTTGAGGCTAGTGGCATGTTGGTTGAACCAGACCCTGCGCAGTTAGATACCTTGTTGTACATGGTGGGCGTTGGCTTACTGAAGACTGAAATTCATCAGGTTTATCCTATGAGTGATGTCATTGGTGCTCACCAGCAGGTCGAATCAGGAAGAACCAGAGGCAAGGTGTTGCTTGATATGACATGCTAGAAGCATTTAACACGAGTTTTGAAAGTTTAGCGCTTTGGTTTTCAGATTCAGCATTATGGGTGCTTTTCATGACCGGTTTTCTCAGTGCCACGTTGTTGCCTGGTGGTTCTGAGGCGGGCTTAGTTGCCACTCTCTCATTAAATCAATACTCCGTTTCTTCAATTGTTATGGTCGCTACTATCGGTAATACGCTTGGTGGCTTAACAAATTATTGGCTTGGCTTGTGGATTCCCAACAAAGCACAAGAGGAAAAGCACGGTCATACCGCATTAAAGTGGCTCTCTAAGTATGGCT
Source organism: Vibrio sp. 1069 (assembly GCF_033340555.1). NCBI lineage: Bacteria > Pseudomonadati > Pseudomonadota > Gammaproteobacteria > Vibrionales > Vibrionaceae > Vibrio > Vibrio sp. 1069. Next base: position 130,294 of record NZ_JAWOWP010000008.1, on the reverse strand, counting down.
ATTGGGGGTTATTTTTTAGTTGGTTACCTGTAATAGGAGACCCGCTGTGTTTAGCCGCAGGGTGGCTAAGAATGAAGTTTCTGCCTTGCGTGATTTTAATATTTTTAGGAAAGGCTGCTAGGTATAGCTTACTTGCGGCCATCTATCTCGGATTATTTTAAGGAAAGTACATGAAGATGTTTTGGGTTGGCGCGTGTTCACTGTTGGTGATCACGGGCTGTGCATCAAATACGCCAGTTTCATCACTGCCGAAAGGGGTAACTTTCGTTGAGTCATCGAAAGCTGAAGAAGGCAAAGTTAAGATTCCATACCAAAAGTATAAACTCGATAATGGTTTAACGGTGATCTTAGCTCCTGAAGATTCTGACCCATTGGTCCATGTGGATGTGACTTACCATGTTGGTTCAGCTCGTGAAGAAGTGGGTAAGTCTGGTTTTGCGCATTTCTTTGAGCACATGATGTTCCAAGGCTCAGAGAACGTTGGTGACCAAGAGCACTTCAGAATCATCACAGAGGCTGGCGGCACGTTAAATGGTACAACAAACCGCGATCGTACTAACTACTTTGAAACTGTCCCTGCTAACCAGCTCGAGAAAATGCTGTGGTTAGAGTCTGACCGTATGGGCTTTTTGTTGGATGCGGTTTCTCAACGCAAATTTGAAATTCAGCGTTCTACTGTAAAAAATGAGCGAGCTCAGCGTTACGATAATCGTCCTTATGGCTTAATTTGGGAGCGCATGTCCGAAGCGCTATATCCTGAAGGTCATCCGTATTCGTGGCAAACCATTGGTTATGTTGAAGATCTTGATCGTGTTGATGTGAACGATCTCAAAGCGTTTTTCTTGCGTTGGTATGCCCCAAACAATGCGACTATCACGATCGGTGGTGACTTAGACGTTGAACAAACTCTAGAGTGGGTAAATAAGTACTTCGGTTCGATTCCTCGTGGTCCTGAGGTTGAAAATGCGCCGAAACAACCTGCAAAACTGCAAGAAGATAAATACATCACTCTAGAAGATCGTATTCAACAACCTATGGTGATGATCGCGTGGCCAACAACCTACAACGGCGAAGAAAGCCAAGCGTCTCTCGATACATTATCAGAAGTATTGGGTGGCGGTACCAACAGCGTGCTCTATCAAGACCTAGTGAAGACTCAAAAAGCGGTCGATGCTGGTTCATTCCATGATTGTGCTGAACTGGCGTGTAACTTTTACGTTTACGCAATGGGCGATTCTGGAGACAAAGGCGACCTATCAAAACTGTACGACGAGCTTTTACAATCACTGAATCAGTTTGCGGAAAAAGGCGTGACAAAAGATCGCCTTGAGCAGTTGAAGGGTAAAGCGGAAGCGGATGCTATTTTTGCGCTAGAAAGCGTTAAAGGTAAAGTGACTCAGTTGGCTTCCAACGAGACATTTTTCGGCGATCCTGATCGTCTTGAGCAACAGCTTGAACAAATCCGTGCAGTTACGCCGACTTCGGTAGAAAAAGCGTATACGGACTTTATCCAAGGTAAGAACAAAGTGACCCTAAGCGTGGTCCCAAAAGGAAAAACAGACCTTGTCGTAAAACCTGCGACCTTTGTGACACCAAAGCGTACGCTGCCAGAATATGAGAAGATTTCCGATGACCAATTGGCGTATCGTCGTGCGACCGATAACTTCGATCGCTCAGTGCAACCGCCAGTAGGAGAACCAGTGAAAGCGACGATGCCAGAGCTGTACGAGTTACATTTCAAGAATGGCTCAGAGCTGCTTGGTGCAGTTAGCGATGAAACGCCGACGGTGATGATGCAATTTAGTTTACCTGCAGGGACACGTTTTGTTGAAAAGGGTAAAGAAGGTCTTGCCCAATTGACCGCTGCGATGTTGCAAGAAGGTACAACGAAACGCAGTGTCGAAGAGATTCAAGCTGAGCTTGATAAACTAGGTAGTGTTATCTCTGTTAATGCCACAGGTTATACAACAAACATCAGTGTTTCTGCTCTAGAAAAGAACTTAGAGCCGACGTTAAAAATTGTCGAAGAGATGTTGCTGTCTCCTGCATTTAATCAAGATGATTTCGAGCGTGTAAAAATGCAAGCGCTAGAAGGCCTGGTATATGAGCACCAAAATCCAAGTTGGATGGCGTCACAAGCGAGTCGTCAGGTGCTCTATGGGGATTCGGTTTTTGCTCGACCAAAAGACGGCACGCAAGCAGGTGTCAGTGCATTAACGTTGGATGATATCCGTGAATTCTACTCGAAGCATTACACGCCACAAAGTGCGCAAATCGTCGTTGTTGGTGACATCAATAAACAGGAAATTGAGCAGCAACTGACGTTCTGGAAAAACTGGCAAGATGAAGCTGCGCCATTGTATGCACCGCAAAGCATTGCTGCATTAGGTGAGCAAAAGATCCATCTTGTTGATAAACCAGGAGCGCCGCAAAGTGTGGTCATGATGGTTCGTCAAGGTATGCCTTACGACGCAACGGGCGATTTTTACCTAAGCCAACTGGCAAACTTCAACTTAGCTGGGAACTTCAATAGCCGCATTAACCAAAATCTACGTGAAGACAAGGGTTACACATACGGTGCTTACGGCTACTTCTCTGGTAATCCAGAAACAGGCTCGGTGGTTTTCACCGCGCAAGTACGAGCGGATGCAACGGTTGCTTCGATCATTGAGATGGAAAATGAGCTAAATGAATACTCGCAGTCAGGTATTACTGATGAAGAGATGAAATTTATGCGTCAAGCGGTCGGTCAAAAAGATGCACTGAAATATGAAACGCCAACACAAAAAGCGGAGCTCATCAGTGATATTCTTAAGTACAACCTCGATCATGATTACTTGCAGCAAAGAAACGCTATCGTAGAAAAAGTCGATAAGCAGACGTTGAATGCGCTGGCTCAGAAATGGTTTGATCCAAATGACTATCAAATTATCGTCGTTGGTGATGCTAAATCGTTGCGTCCTCAATTAGAAAAGTTGGGGAAAGACGTAGAAGAGCTTGAAATCATTCGATAGAGTACACATTTAATAGCGGAGAAACGTTTCTCCGCTATTCATCTAGATAAGCAACTTTTCGTGGGTTATTTATCTAGATGCATTAACTATCAATAACTTAGCTTACACTTGTGTTATGTAACAAGTGTCCTGCTCCCAATATAAGCGAACCTCATTTTGACTGATTTTGCTGCGCGACTAAAAAAAGTTGCATCAAACCCCGAAGTATTTAAGCAGTTTGGACGCGGTGTTGAGCGAGAAACTTTGCGCTATCGTCAGGATGGACATCTAGCTACAACTCCTCATCCTGAAGGGTTAGGCTCTGCGTTCACAAATCAATGGATCACAACGGATTTTTCGGAATCATTGTTAGAGTTCATTACGCCTGTGTCACATGAAATTCCAGAACTGATGGCACAGCTGAAAGATATCCATCATTTCACTCAAACCAAAATGGGTGAAGAGAAAATGTGGCCACTATCAATGCCTTGCTACGTGGGCTCAGAGGATGATATTCAGTTAGCCCAGTATGGCTCTTCGAATGCAGCGAAAATGAAAACGCTGTACCGAGAAGGCCTAAAGCGTCGCTATGGCAGCCTGATGCAAATTATTTCAGGTGTCCATTTTAACTTCTCGTTTCCTGAAACATTTTGGGATGCGCTCTATGGCGAGCAAGATGAACAAGCCCGCCAAGATGCTAAGTCTGATGCGTACTTTGCGTTGATCCGTAATTACTACCGCTTTGGCTGGATGATTCCCTACTTCTTTGGTGCATCACCAGCGTTATGTGGCTCTTTTATTCAAGGTCGTGAAACCGATCTGCCATTCGAGAAGATTGGCGGGACATTATATTTGCCGAAGTCGACGTCTTTGCGTTTGAGCGATCTTGGCTATACCAATAGTGCTCAAAGTGTGCTGAAAATTGGTTTTAACAGCATTGACCAATACCTCGATGGTTTGAGTGATGCGATTCGCCACCCATCAGAAGAGTTTGCGAAAATTGGGGTAAAAGTGGATGGTGAATACCGCCAGCTTAATTCCAATATCTTACAAATTGAGAATGAACTGTACGCTCCGATTCGTCCAAAACGTGTATCGAAAAGTGGTGAGAAGCCTTCAGATGCGTTACGACGCGGTGGTGTCGAATACATTGAAGTTCGTTCTCTAGATGTTAACCCATTCAGCGCAGTGGGCTTAAATGAAGAGCAAGTACGATTCTTGGATCTCTTCCTTACCTGGGCGGCCTTGTCAGACTCAGACCCTATGGATAACTGTGAATTAGAGTGTTGGCGCGATAACTGGAATAAAGTCATTGTTTCTGGCCGTGAAAAAGGTCTAATGCTGCAAATTGGTTGTCAAGGTGAACGTCTATCTCTACAAGATTGGGCACACCGAGTTTTCGTCGAGTTACGTCAAATAGCACAGCAAATGGATATGACCGCTGGTGGCAGTGCATACCAAGATGTGTGTAATCAACTCGAGACATGGATTGATAACCCAGAACTAACGATCTCTGGTCAACTATTAGAGCTAACGAAAGAGCTGGGTGGGCTAGGTAAAGTTGGTTGTACTCTTGGTATGAAGTACCGTGATGAAAACCTAGCTCACGGTTATCAGTACTACTCACAAGATACGATGGAAACGGAAGTAGCGTCGTCCGTGGAAAAACAAAAGCAAGCAGAGCAGAGTGACACGCTTTCTTTTGATGATTTTTTGGAAGATTACTTTGCTTACCTGAAGCAGTAATGACTAACTAAGGATTGGTGCGGTTGAACATTAAGTCGTCAGTAGTAGCGGTACTTGGAAGCGTGCTACTTGCAGGTTGTGCTACGGCACCGCCAAAGCAGCAGAATAACTTATGCGAGATATTCCGAGAGAAATCCGGTTGGTACGATGATGCCAAAGATATGGAAGATGAATGGGGGACCCCTATTCATGTCGCTATGGCCATCATTAAACAAGAAAGCAGCTTTCGGCACGATGCAAAACCACCTAAAGATTATTTGCTAGGGTTTATTCCTTGGGGACGAGTCAGCAGTGCGTATGGTTACGCTCAAGCTCAAGACCCTGCTTGGGAAGACTTCCAAGATGCCACAGGTCAGGGGGGCTCTCGTACCAACTTCGATGATTCTATGATGTTTGTCGGTTGGTATACTCATGAAACACGGCGTCAGCTAGGGATTTCATTATGGGATCCCTATAACCAGTATCTGGCTTATCATGAAGGGCGAGGTGGGTATAAGCGAGGTACTTATAATCGAAAGCCTAGTTTAATCAAAGTCGCTCGACGTGTTGAACAAACAGCGAAAACTTATGGCTGGCAGCTGAAGCAATGTCGTCAGGAATTAGAAGACAACAGCAGCTGGTTCTTTTAGCCCACAGTCAGTTCATGTGCTGTAGGGATGAATGACATTTATCCATTACCGAAAGGTACTGGAGTTACAATCAGGAGAGATGTAATGCCTTTACTCGATAGTTTTACCGTGGACCACACTCGTATGAATGCACCCGCTGTACGAGTGGCGAAAACCATGCAGACCCCAAAAGGGGATACGATTACTGTTTTCGACTTACGCTTTACTGCGCCAAACAAAGACATTCTTTCTGAAAAAGGTATTCACACCCTAGAGCACCTTTATGCAGGCTTTATGCGTAATCACCTAAACGATGATTCTGTTGAGATCATCGATATTTCGCCTATGGGTTGCCGCACAGGTTTTTACATGAGCCTGATTGGCACACCATCAGAGCAGCAAGTCGCAGATGCTTGGATTGCAGCAATGGAAGACGTGCTGAAGGTAGAAAGTCAGAATAAGATCCCTGAACTTAACGAATACCAATGCGGCACGGCAGCAATGCACTCTTTAAAAGAAGCACAACAGATCGCAAAGAACATTTTGGATGCTGGTGTTTCGGTGAACAAAAATGATGAACTTGCTTTGCCTGAGTCGATGTTAAAAGAGTTGCGCATCGACTAGGTGCTCATTAAGAAGCATATTGCCCCAATAAGTAAAAAGCCTGACATGAGTCAGGCTTTTCTTTTGGTTATTTGGATGTCGATTTTTTCTTCTTCGGATAAACACGAACGAGCTTGATTCGGTTCTCTTCAATCTCAACAAGTTCCATTGGGTGACCCGCTACTCTCACACTTAGATGGCTCTCAGGAATATCTTCCAAGTGTTCTAAAATGAGCCCGTTTAGCGTTCTCGGGCCATCCGTTGGTAAATCCCATTTCAGGCCTTTGTTGATATCTCGGATATTGGTGCTGCCTTCAATAAGAAAGCTTCCGTCACCTTGAGGACTGATTTCATCAGAGAGGCTTGGAGAAATGGACGTCGTGAACTCACCAATGATCTCTTCCAGAATATCTTCAAGAGTGATTAGGCCGATGATATCACCGTACTCATCCACGATCAGACCGATACGTTGCTTGTTACGTTGGAATTTTAACATTTGCACGTTCAGTGGTGTGCCTTCTGGGATGTAATAGACCTCATCAGCAGCACGTAATAGCGTTTCTTTGTTGAATTCGTTCTTTTCCAACATCAGACGATAAGCTTCACGCAAGCGCAGCATGCCAACCACTTCATCAATTTGGTCACGATAGAAAACTATGCGTCCATGTGGTGAGTGTGTTAGCTGGCGAACAATGGATTTCCAGTCGTCGTTAATATCAATACCGGTAATTTCATTGCGTGGGACCATAATGTCGTTCACGGTGACGTGCTCAAGATCTAAAATAGACACTAGCATGTCTTGGTGTCGGCGAGGGATCAAACCGCCAGCTTCATTTACCACCGTACGCAGCTCATCGGAGCTAAGATGATCTTCTGCTGAGTGATCCGCTCTTACACCAAGTAAGCGGATAAAGCCATTCGTAATAAAGTTAACAAGCATCACTAAAGGCGACAGTAACTTCATCAGTATGGTCAATAATATACTGCTCGCGTAGGACACACGTTCAGGGTAAAGCGCTGCAATTGTTTTAGGGGTAACCTCGGCAAAAACCAATACAACCATAGTTAGTGCACCGGTTGCGATAGCGACACCTAAATCACCATACAAACGCATACCAATAATGGTCGCGATCGCGGACGCGAGAATATTAACGAGGTTGTTGCCGATAAGAATAAGACCAATCAAACGATCTGGACGGTCTAATAGTCTTTCGACTCGCTTAGCACCCTTATGCCCGTTTTTGGCTAAGTGTTTTAAGCGATAACGATTCAGAGACATCATCCCTGTTTCTGAACCGGAAAAGTAACCTGATATGACGATAAGACACGCGAGTAGCGCAAACAAGATACCCGTAGAGATGTCGTCCAAAACGTTGCTGTTCCTTGTAAGTATTGGGTTATATAACGGTTGAGTAAGTCCGTTAAGTCAAAGAGTTAAGGCGTACTGTATTTTATCTAGCCTAAAATATAAAGGATAGGAGCCCTAGAGCTCCCTAATTCAAGATGATTTCTTTTACAAAGCGACTGCCAAAATATGCCAGAGTTAACAGTGTTGCTCCTGCAACAGCGAACCATGTGACTTTTCTACCACGCCAGCCTTTTTGATAGTGACCCCAAAGCAGTATTGAGTACACCACCCAAGCGATGAAAGAAAGAATGCCCTTATGTGCCTTACCTTGGGCAAACATATCCTGCACAAAGACAAAGCCAGTAATGAGCGTGGCAGTTAACAATAAGTTACCGATCAAAATAATTTTGAAGAGTTGACGCTCCACCATTAATAGAGGCGGCAGGTTTGGGTTAATCGCCAAAGATTTTTTTGCTTTCAGTTTGTGATCCAGCCAAGCCAACTGAAGCGCATAGAGTGCCCCGATAGTTAAAGTCGCGTATGAGAAGAGCGCAAATGAAATATGAATGAGTAGCTTAGGGTCATTCTCTAGGTGCTTTATAAACGTGCTTGGCAAAAATGTGGCAGCAGATAAATTGATGGCAGCAAAGCTATAAACGACTGGCAATAAAAACCACAGTCGGTTTTTCAACATAGCAAGGCTCATGACCAGAGAAATGATAAAACTGATCAAAGAAGCCACGTTGAGAATACTCAGGTTTTGACCTGAACCATCAAAAATCAGATCACTCAAAATCCACGCATGAAAAACAAGCGCACAGGCAGCACTAGCAAACACTGTTTTTGCTTTGATTCCTGACTGTTGTGAGAGTCCGGGTATGATGGTCGCAATCGCCAAGACATAAAGTATGGCGGCCGCGATGGCTATTAAGCTATCCATGAATCCTAAATATTATTGTGCACAATGGAGAAATTATACCTTGCATTACACTTTGGGGCTACGTTATATCCGACATCAATCGTGAGAGATGAGATATTGAAATTAATAAGTTACCGCACCATATATAAATAGAGACAAGAATAGGACAGCGGTACGGGTATGACTCAGACCTTGGCTAATGTATACTCACACTAATTAATCGCCATTTTAGCGAAGAGACAAAGATGTTTGAGAATTTAACGGATAGATTATCCAAAACGCTGAAAAATATCAGTGGCAAAGGTCGTCTGACCGAAGACAACATTAAAGAAACCCTACGTGAAGTCCGAATGGCTCTACTTGAAGCTGACGTTGCGCTTCCGGTCGTTCGTGAATTTGTGAACCGCGTTAAAGAAAAAGCGGTGGGCGTAGAAGTTTCTAAATCTCTGACTCCAGGTCAGGAATTTATCAAGATCGTTCAAACAGAACTTGAAGCCGTAATGGGTGAGTCGAATGAGGCGCTAAACCTTGCTGCTCAACCACCTGCTGTGCTTCTTATGGCTGGTCTACAAGGTGCGGGTAAAACTACATCGGTAGGTAAGTTATCTAAGCTTCTAAAAGAACGTGACAAGAAGAAAGTCTTGGTTGTGTCTGCCGACGTTTACCGTCCTGCGGCAATCAAGCAGCTTGAAACACTGGCATCAGACATCGGTGTTGACTTCTTCCCATCATCACCAGACCAAAAGCCTATTGATATCGCCAATGCAGCGATTGACCATGCGAAGAAGAAATTCTACGACGTACTTATTGTCGATACCGCAGGTCGTTTGGCAATTGATGAAGAGATGATGGGGGAGATCAAAGATCTTCACGCAGCTATCAACCCAGTAGAAACGCTATTTGTTGTTGACGCCATGACGGGTCAAGACGCAGCAAATACAGCAAAAGCCTTTGGCGATGCGCTACCTCTTACCGGTGTAGTTCTAACTAAGGTTGATGGTGATGCTCGTGGTGGTGCGGCACTTTCAGTACGCCATGTCACGGGCAAACCAATCAAATTCTTGGGTGTCGGTGAAAAAACTGACGCGCTAGAACCGTTCCACCCAGATCGTGTTGCTTCACGTATTCTTGGCATGGGTGACGTTCTGTCTTTGATTGAAGACCTACAACGCAACGTTGACCAAGAAAAGGCAGAAAAGTTAGCGAAGAAGTTCAAAGAGAAGAAAGGTTTCGACCTTGAAGATTTCCGTGAACAGCTAGGCCAGATGCAAAACATGGGCGGCATGATGGGGATGATGGATAAGCTTCCAGGAATGTCCCAGCTACCAGACAATGTGAAAGATAAAGTCGATGACAAGATGTTCAAACAGATGGAAGCGATCATCAGCTCCATGACAATGAAAGAACGTCAACGCCCAGAAATTATCAAGGGCTCGCGCAAGAAGCGTATCGCGGCTGGTTCTGGTGTGCAGGTTCAAGATGTAAACCGCTTACTAAAACAGTTCACCCAAATGCAGAAAATGATGAAAAAGATGCAAAAAGGTGGCATGAAAGGCATGATGCGCAACATGCAAGGCATGATGGGCGGCATGGGGGGGGGCGGTGGCTTCAACCCATTTGGTCGTTAATTAATCGATCACGCATAGATTCAGGGTGTTAGGTACGTCACAAACTTTAAATTCAATTTATGTTGGTGAAAAAGTAACTAAACTCCTTGCATTGCTCCGGGAGAAGAGTAAAATTCCGGAGCTTTATTTTGGCACGAGACCCCAAACTGTTTAATTTCTTGAATGGTTTTTGGGGTTAATTTTATTTTTGAGAAAGCAAAGAGGACGACATGGTAACCATTCGTTTGGCACGTCACGGCGCTAAAAAGCGTCCATTTTATCAAATCGTAGTAGCGGACAGCCGCAACGCTGCAACTGGCCGTTTCATCGAGAAAGTTGGTTTCTTCAACCCAACTGCTAAAGGTCAAGAAGAAGGTCTACGTCTAGACCTAGACCGCGTTAACCACTGGGTTGGTCAAGGCGCGTCAGTATCTGACCGTGTTGCTAAGCTAGTTAAAGACGCTCAAAAAGCGGCTTAATTTTTTACTTGAAAAGTAGAAACTAGTTTATGTCGATGAAAGGTAAAGAAACAATGAGCAACGAAAAGATTGTTGTAGGCAAGTTTGGTGCTACTTACGGCATTCGTGGTTGGCTTAAGGTTTTTTCCTACACAGACAATGCTGAAAGCATTTTCGATTACAGCCCTTGGTACATTAACCAAAAGGGCAAGTGGGTTGAGTACAAAGTAGAAAGCTGGAAGCGCCATAACAAAGGTATGGTGGCTAAGCTGGAAGGCATGGATGTTCGTGAAGACGCGCATCTAATGACGAACTTTGAAATTGCTATTGACCCTGCGGTACTTCCTGAATTGTCAGAAGATGAGTTCTACTGGCGCGAATTGTTTGGGATGCAAGTTGTAACTACTAAAGGTTACGATCTAGGTGTCGTTACTGACATGCTAGAAACTGGCTCAAACGATGTTCTGGTTGTTAAAGCAAATCTTAAAGATGCTTTCGGGCAGAAGGAACGATTAATCCCGTTCCTTGAAGAGCAAGTGATCATTAATGTTGATCGCGAAGCTCAACGGATCGAAGTTGACTGGGATCCTGGATTCTAATCTCCAAAATTACAGAGCGAGATAAACATGTGGGTTGGCGTTATTAGCCTTTTTCCAGAAATGTTCCGTTCTGTTACTGATTTTGGAGTAACAGGTCAAGCGGTTAAAAAAGGTCTTTTGTCGATTGAGACTTGGAATCCTAGAGATTTCACTCACGACAAACATCGCACAGTCGATGACCGACCTTACGGTGGTGGCCCTGGTATGTTAATGATGGTTCAGCCTTTGCGCGATGCCATTCATACCGCGAAAGCAGCCTCACCGGGCAAGACGAAAGTCATCTACCTTTCTCCTCAAGGTCGCAAGCTCGACCAGAAAGGAGTGGAAGAACTGGCAACGAATGAGAACTTGCTTCTGATTTGTGGTCGTTATGAAGGGGTAGATGAGCGCATCATTCAATCTGAAGTCGACGAAGAATGGTCGATTGGTGATTTTGTGATGACGGGTGGTGAGATACCAGCCATGACGTTAATCGACGCTGTCTCTCGGTTTGTTCCGGGTGTACTAGGGGATTTCGCGTCAGCAGAAGAAGACTCTTTTGCAAATGGCTTGTTAGATTGCCCTCACTATACGCGTCCAGAAGTATTGGATGACAAAGAGGTACCAGCGGTACTGATGTCAGGCAATCACAAGGACATTCGTCAATGGCGACTCAAGCAGTCGTTGGGCCGTACTTGGCTAAGAAGACCAGAGCTCCTGGAAAACCTAGCTCTGACTGACGAACAGGAACAATTACTTGCTGAGTTTGTTAATGAGCATAAAGCCATTAAAGAACATAACGCAAAGTAACCTAATTTATTTAGTATCAGTTTATTCTAGGAATTTAAAAATGAGTAACATCATCAAAGCTCTTGAAGAAGAGCAAATGAAATCAGACCTACCTAAATTTGCACCAGGTGACACTGTTGTAGTTCAAGTTAAGGTAAAAGAAGGTGACCGTGAGCGTCTACAGGCTTTCGAAGGCGTTGTAATCGCAATCCGTAACCGTGGTCTACACTCTGCTTTCACTGTACGTAAGATCTCTAACGGTGAAGGTGTTGAGCGTACGTTCCAAACACACTCTCCAATCGTTGATAGCATCGAAGTTAAACGCCGTGGTGCAGTACGTCGTGCCAAGTTGTACTACCTACGTGAGCGTTCTGGTAAGTCTGCTCGTATCAAAGAGAAACTTGCTAAGAAGTAATGCTATAACTAGCGTTCTCATCTTAAACGGAGTCCTTTTAGGGCTCCGTTTTTTTATTTGTGTAATTAGCTTGCTCGTTTCTTTTCACCCGAACTGAACTGTCGATGCTCATGCACTGATGTACACTCCACGCCTCTGCCTTGCTGTGAATAGATTCCTGATGTCGCTATGGCTCCTCGGAATGACGGGAAATGATGATCAAATATTACTGGGTACTGTGGTTAAAATTCGTCATTCTGGATAGCGACGAAGGAGCGTGATTCAGAATCTACTAGTCGAGCATGCAATTGTTTAAGTTGTTAGCTTCATCCTTGCTATGAGTAGATTCCTGATGTCGCTATGGCTCCTCGGAATGACGGGAAATGATGATCAAATATTACTGGGTACTGTGGTTAAAA
>NZ_JAWOWP010000008.1:0-117732 GCF_033340555.1 Vibrio sp. 1069 | reverse complement strand
TTCGTCATTCTGGATAGCGACGAAGGAGCGTGATTCAGGTTCCCCAAGAAGGAACCTAGGGTATTCCTTTACCCTAGGTCTCAATTTAATACTGGTCTTCAGACCAGCCATCACTATCGGACATATCGGGTGCGCCTGGGATGGTGTTTTCTTCATCTGCCCATTCACCAAAATCAATCATTTGGCATTGTTTACTGCAGAAAGGGCGATGAGGACTTTGTTCTCCCCATTCTACGTCGGCGCCACATTGTGGACATTGAACGATGGTAACTTTAGACATAGTTGAGCGTCCCATTACTAATTGGTGTTAAAGGGTAGTATACCTAAACGAATTAAAGATGGCTTATTAAACGCGCTATTGCTGCTACGAAATTTTATCAAATATAAGCGCAATAAAGCGTTGAATTTTAGATTATGGAGGCGAGGCTGAGTGTCGTCTTAGCTGCACACAGCAAGTTCAAATTCAATATCTTGTGTGCACGCTTGACCGTTTTCAAACGACATGAACTTGATCGCAAAGCGGTTTTTATGGCCTGAAATCATAGGATACACGCCATATTCCATTGGGATGTGAAGTCTTAGAATGTTGGCTTCATCAGCGTCACTTTGGAAGAAACCTGCACGACCGATTTGAGCTTTGAAATGTCCGGTCTCTCTAGTGAGCTTTAACCATAACGAAAGCGCATCAGATAAGGGCTTTAAGCTTGCTTGCCACTGTTGTGCATCACGCTTTTTACGTTCAATAGGTAGATGAAGCCAGTAGTGTAATGCTGGCAGATCAAAACAGCATGAACCACCCGGTAGATTAAAGCGTTGACGGATAGAGCTTAGGAAGCGATCTTCTTTTAGTGCTTGGCCAAAACGTTCAGCACCCATTAGTTGGCTATGAACGACATCTATCTCTTGTAGTAGGGTATTTAATGCGTCTTGATCGACACCATCAACATTGAGCCAATGGCGGTACGACAGCCGCTGCTTCTCAAGATCTTTAGCCAGTTCACTTTTCAGTTGGATTTGTTCGAAGATCTCAACCATATCGAATAACGCACGGAAAAACAGTTGATACTGATGATTTTCGCTAAACCCAGAGGCCAAGTGAGCCTGACGCAGCAGAGACTCCACTCTTAGATAAATACGAGTTTTCTCATTTAACGGATGTTCAAATTTGTGCGTGGTCATCGACATAAGCCTTTGTGAGTTTCGTTCCTATTTTCGCAGATTTTTCTTACACATGGCTAGGTACTTTTCGTGCAAATCTGTGATTTGAAGCAAAAGATCAGGGTCACTTGGATTATTCTTAACCACATCGTCTGCAAGCGCGAGCCTTTGCTCTCTTGATGCTTGAGAGGCAAGGATGGCGCGAACTTGATCTTCACTCACATTGTCTCGTTTCATCGTGCGAGATATCTGTGTATTCGGTTCTACATCGACGACAAGAACGCGATCACACAAACTATCTAGCTTGTTTTCTACGAGCAACGGCACCACAAGTAACGCATACTCTGAAGTGACTTGCTGCAAATCTTCGATCATCTTTTCACGAATTATCGGGTGCAACAGTGCGTTGAGCCATGCTTTTTCATCTGAATTCGAAAAGATTTTTTCTCTCAGCTTTGCGCGATCTAAAGTTTGGTCTTCACGAACGATATCGTGACCAAAGTGTTCAATAATCGCGTTTAGGCCGGGAGTACCTGGATCGACAACTTCTCTTGCTACAATGTCGGCATCGACGATATCGATTTTAAATTGTTGTTTGAACAGATTCGCGACGGTTGTTTTTCCACTAGCGATACCACCTGTTAAACCAATAACCAAAGCCATTTACACTCCTAGAACTGAAGTAAAGTACCAGTTTAAAATCTGGTCGCCCCAAATTAAGCTTATCCAACCAGCAATTGCTAAGTAAGGACCGAAAGGGAAAGCTTTTTCAATTCCCTGCTTTTGCAAGCGTAGTTGAATGATGCCAAATACGATGCCAACCACAGAAGAAAGTAGAATGATCATCGGCAGTGACTGCCAACCTAGCCAAGCTCCTAGTGCCGCCAGTAGTTTAAAATCACCATACCCCATTCCTTCTTTACCGGTAAGTAACTTAAAGCCCCAGTAAACGGACCAGAGACATAGGTAACCAGCAATAGCACCAATGACAGAATCTTGTAGAGTAACAGGACTTATTTCGACTAATGCTAAGGCAATGCCAGCCCAAGTTAATGGTAATGTTAATTGGTCAGGTAACAACATAGTATCGAGATCGATAAATGTTGCGGCGATTAAGATAAAAGTAAAAAAGAGTAGGGCAACGGTAAAGTAACTAAAACCAAAGTAATAAGCTATAAAGCCTGAACAGAACGCGGTGAGCAGTTCAATCAGTGGATAGCGTGCACTAATGGTTGCCTGACAGTTGTGACATTTGCCTTTTAAAAGCAGCCAGCTAATCACAGGAATGTTGTCGAGAATACGTATCGGTGTTGCGCATTTCTGGCAGGAGGAGCGTGGGACGCTCAAGGTCAGCACTTCTTTAGGAGGTTCTATTTTGTATTCAGGAAATGACTCGGCACATTCGCGTCGCCATTCTAGTTCCATGATTTTAGGTAGTCGATAAATAACCACATTGAGGAAGCTACCCACGATCAGACCGAAGATGGTGGCAAACACAACGAATAGCCAAGGGTAGTACTGGAATACTTCCATATTTGTCTCTTGAGCGATGAGTGAAATCAGCAAGATGCTGTTTTAAAGGAGTTAACAGCTCATTCTAGCCCAATACACTCATTAAGTTAAAGATTGGCAAGTACATTGCTGTCACTAATCCGCCAACAACGATGCCTAAAAAAACGATAATTAGCGGCTCTAGAATTTTACTAAGGTTGTCGACGGTGTTATCGACTTCAAACTCGTAGATCGTTGCAACTTTATTGAGCATATCGTCAAGTCGACCAGACTCTTCACCGATCATGACCATTTGTAACACTAATTCAGGGAACACATTACAGTTACGCATGGCAACATACATTGGCATACCTGCGGCGGTATCACGGTAAACTTCTTCTATGGCGAGTTGATAGTGTAAGTTTCCTGAGGTTTTTGATGTGGTTTTTAAACTGGTTAGAATTGGAATACCCGCTGTAAAGCTTGTTGCGAGTGTTCGACTAAATTTGGCGATAGCAGCTTTTGATAATACAGGGCCCAGAACAGGAAATTTAAGCACAGAGCGGTTGAGCATTAAGCGAAAAGAATCTGAACGCTTAGAGAGGATTCTCGCCGAGATGAATAAACTAATGGAGCCTAGTGCGATAAACGGACTCCAGTTTTGTGTCCAGGCGGAAAGATCTAATACTTGCCTGGTAAACCAAGGTAAGTCAGCACCAAAACCAACAAACATTTTTTCAAACTCGGGAATGACTTTGGTGAGCATGATAAACGAGACGCCTAAGGCTACTAGCACTACCATGGCTGGGTAAATCAGGGCTTTGATCACTTTCGCACGGAGTTGTTCATTTTTTTCTCGGTAGGTGGCTAAGCGCTCGAATACTTCTGCTAAGTTACCGGATTGCTCACCTGTGGCGATAAGGTCGGTATAGAGTGGGTCAAAGTGTTCACTTGCAGTGCGCATGGCTTTTGACATGGGCGTACCCGCTTCAACGGCGCGTGTCACGCTCATCAAAATGGATTTCATCTCTGCTTTTTTATGGTTTTCTGAGACCAATTTTAAAGCCTGAACTAAGGGCACACCAGTTATCAACATCGTCGAAATCTGACGGGTGAACACCGTAATGTCTCTGCCTTTCACGCGATGGCTGAGTTTAGTGAGAAACGAGATACTGCTTTTCTTTAACTTCTTGATCTTGATGTGCTGTGCGTCTAGACGCTCGCGTACTTCAATTTCTGTCATCGCGAGGGTTTGTCCAGACGTCTTTTTGCCTGAACTGTTGATGCCTTTCCAGCGGAAGTTTTTAAGTTGTGGTGTAGTGCTTTTCATAGAGGAGACTGCTGATTAAAGGATTAAAAATAAAGTACACGCTGTAGTTCACTAAAACTTGTGATCCCTTGTTTGAGTTTTTCTATGCCCGACATTTGTAACGTGCTCATACCATTTGCGATGGCGAGTTTTTCTAGTTCATGTACCGAGGCACCTTTAATAAGCGCTTCGGAAAGAAATTCATCAAAGCGCATCACTTCATAAATCCCCGTTCGGCCGGAATAACCATGGGTACACTCATTACATCCATCGGGATTGGCTTTAAAAATGTTGTCGCTTGCTTGAATTCCAAGGTGTTGTAGCTGAACGGTAAGCTCTTGTGATTGTTTACAGTGCGAGCACAGTTTACGGGCCAAGCGCTGGGCAATAATCAAATTAAGAGATGAGGCCAAGTTAAAGCTTTCTACGCCCATGTTTGATAAACGAATAACCGTTTCAGCCGCAGAATTGGTATGCAAGGTTGAAAGTACTAAGTGACCGGTTTGCGATGCTTTTATAGCGATTTCGGCGGTGTCTAAGTCACGAATCTCACCGACCATTACCACATCCGGGTCTTGACGTAAGAAAGAGCGCAGGGCTTCGGCAAAACCAAAACCAATCTTAGGCTGAACTTGAACTTGGTTAATGCCCGATAAGTTAATTTCTACTGGGTCTTCTGCCGTGGAAATGTTGATTTCTGGCTTATTGAGGATACTTAGCCCAGTGTATAGAGAAACGGTTTTACCGCTCCCTGTTGGGCCTGTCATCAGAATCATGCCTTGTGGGCGACGCAGCGCATCCAAGTACAATTGTTTTTGTTGTTCGCTATAACCAAGCTTGTCGATATCCAATGACGCAGAGCTGCTGTCGAGCAGTCGTAGTACAATTTTCTCTCCGAATAGAGTCGGTAGCGTGGATACACGCATATCAATTGCGGTGTCTTGATTCAACTTGAGCTTAATACGCCCATCTTGTGGTAAACGTCGCTCTGCAATATCAAGTTTAGAGAGGATTTTGATACGAGCGGATAAGCGGCGACTTAAGTGGCTTGGTGGCTGCTGTGTTTCAATTAAGATGCCATCACAGCGTAGGCGCACGCGGTACATCTTTTCATAAGGCTCAAAGTGGATATCGGATGCGCCTTTGCGCACAGCGTCCAACAGAATTTGGTTGATGTAACGGCTAACAGGAGACTCATCTTGGCTCAAGTCTTCAATGTTGTCGATTTCATCTGCGCCCACGTCAACCAGATTGGCTAACTCTTCTTGGTTGATCTCTTTTAACCCGGACTTCTCATGACTCAATGAACGACCATACAAGCGTCGAATTGCCGCGCTGAGTTGACTAAAATCCCCCAAGACCAATTCAACCTGTAAACCAGTGGCAAAGCGAAAATCATCTTCTGCTTGTTGGTTGGTGGGGTCGGCAACGGCGAGTAATAACGTTGAAGACGTACGCTGGAGTGGGAGTGCGTTATGTCGTGTGATTAATTCACGTAGACCGAGTTGTTGACAAAGCGAAGCGTACTCGTACTGAGATAACTCGGGCTGATTTAAACCAAAGAGAGAACTTAAGTGATCAGCGAGCTCACTTGACGTGAAGAATCCAGAACTGAGTAAAGCTTCCGGCATCGAAATGCCAGAAGCTTTGACTTGCTCTATTAACGATTCTTCTTGGGAAAAGGTCAGTACTCCTTTTTGACGAAGAATGGTTGAGAGGTTTGTTAACATTAGGTTTTATCTACAAGCTTTTGGTACTTCATTGCTTGTTAATTTGCTATTAGTTGTAAATGTACATGCCCACCCACTATTTGACTTGGCAATTTCTACAAAGGCCGTGCTTATAGAAGAAGTATTACCAAATAGGAACTTAATGGTTCCATTTGCACCGCTGATACTCTCGAATGATAGAGTGCCAAGTTTGTTCATTCCTGACGTTGCACCAACAGCAGTAAAGCCCGCTGAATCATTAGTCGGGAAAGCACCGACTTCTTGAATATGCATATCTATATTAGTGATAAGAGATTTAGCGGTTGCTAACCCAGTAGCTGCTTCTGACTTTTTTACATAGTTTTGATAAGCAGGGATCGCGATAGCTGATAGCACCCCAATAATTGCTACCACAATCATCAATTCAATTAGCGTAAAACCTTGCTGTTTTTTCTGTTTACTGTTTTTCATTTTTAACCCTTTCCTAAAAATTAATAATGCTCTTGCATTGGCGAAAGATTATGGAGAGTTAAGGTGGGTTGAAAATGGGGAAGAGATGGGCTCTCGAGTGAGATAAAACTCTTTGGTGAAAAGTTGCATATCGCATGCAGGGTTTTGCGAGTAGTACTATTTTTTTAGTGGATAAAAAGAAAGGGCCAATTGGCCCTTTTAAATGATGAATTGCTCACAACTCACTGAGTTAGTTGAAGTAATTTAAGATTTGTTGCTTTTATTATTTGAAGCGCATCGAAAGATCCATCGCTTGTAGATGCTTAGTCAACGCGCCTACCGAAATGTAATCGACACCGGTTTCTGCGTATTCTGCGATGGTCTCTAGCGTAATGTTGCCGGAGTTCTCTAAAGCGGCACGACCTGCGTTAATCGCTACGGCTTCACGCATCATTTCTTTTGTGAAGTTATCGAGCATGATGATGTCGGCACCAGCCTCTATCGCTTGTTTCAACTCTTCTAAGCTTTCCGTTTCTACTTCTACCGGTTTGCCTGGGTTAAGCTCTTTCGCTTTTTGGATGGCTTGAGTGATGCCACCACAAGCAATAATGTGATTTTCTTTAATAAGGTAAGCGTCGAACACACCGATGCGATGGTTAAAGCCACCACCGCAGGTCACGGCGTATTTTAGTGCGCTACGCAGACCAGGAATGGTTTTGCGTGTGTCTAGTAGACGGCACTCAGTATGCGCGATTTTTTCAGCGTACTCTGCGGTAACTGTTGCGCAGCCAGACAGCGTTTGGATGAAATTCATTGCGTTACGCTCACCAGTCAACAGGTCACGAGCAGGGCCTGTCAGCGTGCAAAGGGTTTGGTTAGGTTTGACTTTATCGCCGTCCTTTACGTGCCATTCAATGCTGACCTTGCCACCGAGCTGTTTAAAAACTTCATCAGCCCATGCTTGACCACAGAACACACCATGCTCACGAGTAATAATCGTTGCGGTATTAACCGCATCGGCAGGGATCAAAGATGCAGTAATGTCGTTATCTGCGTCGACACTGCCACCTAGATCTTCTTTTAAGGTATCAGCGACAGAGCGAGTGATCTCTAAAGGGAGTTGTTGTTTAAGGTATTCTAGGCGTTCTTGAATGTTGTGTGTGTTCTTCATCGCAAATCTTGTCTTGAAAGGGAGATGGCAACGAATGATACTCTCCGGTGTCAATAATTTCAGCAGTTAATTTGCAAAGTAGAGAGGTTGATATGCGCCCAATTATCGAGAATGGCTGGCTGACACAGGCAAAGCATGTTCCGTCACCATTTTTTGATGCTCGCTCTGATACAAACGACATCTCTCTGCTGGTGGTACACAACATCAGTTTGCCTCCTGGGCAGTTTGGTGGACCGTATATTGAGGACTTCTTCACTGGCAAGCTAGACCCAAATGCACATCCATTTTTTGAAGTTATTCACAAAATGGGCGTTTCTGCACATTGCTTGATTAAAAGAAACGGCGAGGTTGTTCAATTTGTTTCTTTTCTCGATAGAGCATGGCATGCCGGTCAATCCAGTTTCGCGGGCAGGGAGCGTTGTAATGACTATTCCATTGGTATCGAGCTTGAAGGGACAGAATTTACTGCCTACACAGAAGCGCAATATCAATCACTTGCAGAGATCACTGAGGTGATTATGCAGTCTTATCCTCAAATCACCCCGCCACGAATTACCGGTCATCAATATATTGCGCCCTTGAGAAAAAGCGATCCTGGTCTAAGCTTTGATTGGGTGAAATATAGACTGCTTATACAGCGTTGATTTGTAGCGAAAGTGTAAATTCAAAAAAGCGAAATAAATAAGGCATACGATCAGGTATGCCTTTTTTTGATACCAGAAATATTAATGATTGTTAAAAGTTAACTACATTTTTACGCTCGTACATGCCGTTTTGGTGAATAAATAGACTGATAATTTTGTCATTTTCTGTATTTCTTTTCCAAAACTGCTAGCACGTCGACTTCCCATTTGTATGCTTTATGTAATTGGTCATACCAATTCTATTGCTGTTTTAACAGTCGATTGTTATCAGAGTGTTGGAAGTAAGCTCGTTCTATGATTTAGGTCAATTTTCGGCTGGACAGTGGCGTTTTAATTATGTTAATTTCTGCACCAACTTAAAATTGGTATTACCAATTACCTGCAAGAGTAGAAGAACAATAAATTATGGCTTATCAAAGGATTCGTCAGCCAAAACTCTCTGATGTTATAGAACAAGAGTTAGAAAGGTTGATAGTGGAAGGAACATTGTCTCCGGGGCAACAACTGCCTCCAGAGCGTGAACTGGCAAAACAGTTCGATGTGTCTCGTCCTTCAGTCCGAGAAGCCATTCAACGCTTGGAAGCGAAGCGTTTGTTGACTCGTCGCCAAGGTGGCGGAACATTCGTAAGTGAGAATATCTGGAAGAGCTTTTCAGATCCCTTGTTGAATTTGTTGTCTAGTCATTCTGAAACCCAGCTTGATGTGCTTGAGTCTCGTCATGCAATGGAAGGAATTTCAGCTTACTTTGCAGCTTTACGTGGTACCGAAGAAGATTTTGCGCGTATTCAAGGTTGCCTTGAACGCATTAGCCAAGAGCAAGCAAACAACGATATCGAAGCTGAATCTGCGGAAGTGATGCAATTTTTGATCGCTTTGACAGAAGCCGCGCACAACGTGGTTTTGTTGCACATTGTTCGAAGCTTAGCACCTTTGCTTGAGCAAAATATTCTACAAAATTTTAAATTACTACGTCGCCGCCCAGAAGCGGTCGAGAAAGTCAGTAAACACCGAGCCAATATCGTGGATGCGATTGTTTCTGGTCAGCCTGAAAAGGCGCGAGAAATGTCCCACTCGCACTTGGCTTACATCGAAGAAACATTGTTGGATTTGACTCGAGAAGAGTCTCGACGAGAGCGTTCTCTACGTCGAATTCAGCAGGGTAACGACTCGTAAGAGCGTTACTTAAATAAGTAGATCCAACCAACAGAAGGATAGATCGCCATGTCTGATATGAAGCATGACGTAGATGCACTGGAAACTCATGAATGGCTACAAGCGCTTGAGTCAGTTGTACGTGAAGAAGGTCTAGAGCGTGCTCAATTCCTATTAGAGCAAGTTCTAGATAAAGCACGTCTAGACGGTGTTGATATGCCAACAGGTATCACAACTAACTACATCAACACGATTCCTGCAGACCAAGAACCAGCATACCCAGGTGACACAACACTTGAGCGTCGTATTCGCTCAATTATTCGTTGGAACGCTATCATGATCGTTCTACGTGCATCTAAGAAAGACCTAGAGCTAGGCGGCCACATGGCGTCTTTCCAGTCTTCTGCTGCGTTCTACGAGACATGTTTCAACCACTTCTTCCGTGCACCAAACGAGAAGGATGGTGGCGACCTAGTTTACTACCAAGGTCACATTTCACCAGGTATCTACTCACGTGCATTCGTTGAAGGTCGTCTAACTGAAGAGCAGCTAGACAACTTCCGTCAAGAAGTAGACGGCAAAGGTATTCCTTCATACCCGCACCCTAAACTGATGCCTGAATTCTGGCAGTTCCCGACAGTATCGATGGGCCTAGGTCCAATCGCTTCTATCTACCAAGCTCGTTTCCTTAAGTACCTAGAAGGCCGTGGTCTTAAAGATACTTCAGAGCAGCGCGTTTACGCGTTCCTAGGTGACGGTGAGATGGATGAGCCAGAATCACGTGGTGCTATCTCTTTCGCTGCGCGTGAGAAACTAGACAACCTATGCTTCCTAATCAACTGTAACCTACAGCGTCTAGATGGCCCTGTAATGGGTAACGGTAAGATCATTCAAGAACTTGAAGGTCTGTTCAAAGGTGCTGGTTGGAACGTAGTGAAGGTAATCTGGGGTAACAACTGGGATTCACTACTAGCTAAAGATACGACTGGTAAGCTTCTACAGCTTATGAATGAAACGATCGACGGCGACTACCAAACATTCAAATCAAAAGATGGCGCGTACGTACGTGAGCACTTCTTTGGTAAGTACCCAGAGACAGCTGCACTTGTTGCTGACATGACTGATGACGAAATCTTCGCACTTAAGCGTGGTGGTCACGAGTCTTCTAAGCTATACGCGGCATACAAAAACGCGGCAGAAACTAAAGGTCGTCCAACAGTAATCCTAGCTAAGACTGTTAAAGGTTACGGCATGGGTGAAGCGGCTGAAGGTAAGAACATCGCGCACCAAGTTAAGAAGATGGACATGACTCACGTACTACACCTACGTGATCGTCTAGGTCTTCAAGACATCCTAACTGACGAAGCAGTGAAAGAGCTTCCGTACCTGAAACTTGAAGAAGGTTCAAAAGAGTACGAATACCTACACGCTCGTCGTAAAGCGCTACACGGCTACACGCCACAGCGTCTACCAAAATTCACTCAAGAATTCATCGTTCCTGAGCTAGAAGAATTCAAGCCACTACTAGAAGAACAGAAGCGTGATATCTCTTCTACTATGGCATTCGTACGTGCGCTAAACGTTCTACTTAAGAACAAGAACATTGGTAAGAACATCGTTCCTATCATTGCTGACGAAGCACGTACATTCGGTATGGAAGGTCTGTTCCGTCAAATCGGTATCTACAACCCGCACGGCCAAACTTACACACCAGAAGACCGTGGCGTTGTTTCTTACTACAAAGAAGCGACTTCAGGTCAGGTTCTACAAGAAGGTATCAACGAGCTAGGTGCTATGTCTTCATGGGTTGCTGCTGCGACTTCATACTCGACAAACGACCTACCAATGATCCCGTTCTACATCTACTACTCAATGTTCGGCTTCCAACGTGTTGGCGACATGGCGTGGATGGCTGGTGACCAACAAGCACGTGGTTTCCTACTAGGTGCAACTGCGGGTCGTACAACGTTGAACGGTGAAGGTCTACAGCACGAAGACGGCCACTCGCACATTTTGGCGGGTACGGTTCCTAACTGTATTTCTTACGACCCAACATTCGCGTACGAAGTAGCAGTAATCATGCAAGACGGTATCCGTCGCATGTACGGTCCAGAACAAGAAAACGTGTTCTACTACCTAACGCTAATGAACGAAAACTACGCAATGCCAGCAATGCCAGAAGGCGCTGAAGAAGGCATCCGTAAAGGTATCTACAAGCTAGAAACTTACACGGGCGACAAAGCGAAAGTTCAGCTAATGAGCTCTGGTACTATCATGAATGAAGTACGTAAAGCAGCTCAAATCCTAAGCGAAGATTACGGTGTTGCTTCTGATGTTTACTCTGTAACGTCATTCAACGAACTAACTCGCGATGGCCAAGATGCAGAGCGTTTCAACATGCTTCACCCAGAAGCGGAAGCGAAAGTACCTTACATCCAAACAGTAATGGGTACTGAACCTGCTATCGCAGCAACTGACTACATGAAGAACTACGCAGAGCAGGTTCGTGCATACATTCCTGCTGAGTCTTTCAAAGTTCTTGGTACTGATGGCTTCGGTCGTTCAGACAGCCGTGAAAACCTACGTCGTCACTTCGAAGTGAACGCAGGTTACGTAGTAGTAGCAGCGCTAACTGAACTAGCGAAACGTGGCGAAGTTGAGAAATCTGTAGTTGCAGAAGCAATTAAGAAATTCGACATCGACACAGAGAAAACAAACCCGCTATACGCTTAATTAAGAAGGTAGATAAGAAATGGCAATCGAAATTAATGTACCAGACATCGGTGCGGATGAGGTTGAAGTTACTGAGATTCTTGTAAGCGTTGGCGACAAGGTTGAAGAAGAGCAGTCTCTGATCACAGTTGAAGGCGATAAAGCTTCTATGGAAGTTCCTGCTTCTCAAGCGGGTATCGTTAAAGAAATCAAAGTTGCAGAAGGCGACAAGGTTTCTACTGGTTCTCTAATCATGATTTTCGAAGCCGAGGGTGCAGCTGACGCTGCACCTGCTCCTGCGGCAGAAGCAGCTCCAGCAGCAGCTCCAGCTCCAGCAGCAGCGGCAGAACTAAAAGAAGTTCACGTACCAGACATCGGTGGTGATGAAGTAGAAGTTACCGAAATCATGGTTGCCGTTGGCGACAGCATCGAAGAAGAGCAATCTCTTCTAACTGTTGAAGGCGACAAAGCTTCTATGGAAGTTCCAGCGCCATTCGCAGGTACTCTAAAAGAGATCAAAGTTGCAGCAGGCGATAAAGTATCGACTGGCTCACTTATCATGGTATTCGAAACAGCAGGTTCAGGCGCTCCAGCAGCACCAGCGGCAGCTGAAGCTCCTGCGGCAGCAGCTCCAGCAGCGTCTGCGGCAAAAGAAGTGAACGTTCCAGATATCGGCGGCGACGAAGTTGAAGTTACTGAGATCATGGTTGCGGTTGGCGACACAGTGGAAGAAGAGCAATCTCTAATCACTGTTGAAGGTGACAAAGCTTCTATGGAAGTTCCTGCACCATTCGCTGGCACAGTTAAAGAAATCAAGATTGCAGCTGGCGACAAAGTGTCTACTGGCTCACTAATCATGGTATTCGAAGTGGCGGGTGCAGCACCTGCTCCTGCAGCAGCTCCAGCTCCAGCTCCAGCTCAAGCGGCAGCACCTGCAGCTCCGGCTCCTAAAGCAGAAGCTCCAGCGGCAGCAGCTCCAGCAGCGACTGGCGATTTCAAAGAAAATGATGAGTACGCTCACGCGTCTCCAGTTGTTCGTCGTCTAGCGCGTGAATTTGGCGTTAATCTTTCTAAGGTTAAAGGTTCTGGTCGTAAGAGCCGTATCCTAAAAGAAGACGTTCAAGCTTACGTGAAAGATGCACTTAAGCGTCTTGAGTCTGGCGCAGGTGCAGCAGCATCTGGCAAAGGCGACGGCGCGGCTCTTGGTCTACTACCATGGCCAAAAGTGGACTTCAGCAAGTTTGGTGAGACAGAAGTTCAACCGCTATCTCGCATTAAGAAGATCTCTGGCGCAAACCTACACCGTAACTGGGTAATGATCCCGCACGTTACACAGTGGGATAACGCAGACATCACGGCTCTTGAAGCATTCCGTAAAGAGCAAAACGCGATTGAAGCGAAGAAAGACACTGGCATGAAGATCACACCACTTGTGTTCATCATGAAAGCGGTAGCTAAAGCGCTTGAAGCCTTCCCAGCGTTCAACTCTTCTCTATCAGAAGACGGTGAGAGCCTAATTCTGAAGAAATACGTGAATGTTGGTATCGCGGTAGATACACCAAACGGTCTAGTTGTTCCTGTATTTAAAGACGTGAACAAGAAAGGCATCTACGAGCTATCTGAAGAGCTAATGGCGGTTTCTAAGAAAGCACGTGCAGGCAAGCTAACAGCTGCTGACATGCAAGGTGGCTGTTTCACTATCTCTAGCCTAGGCGGTATCGGCGGTACGGCGTTTACTCCAATCGTAAACGCGCCAGAAGTTGGTATCCTAGGTGTGTCTAAGTCAGAAATGAAACCGGTATGGAACGGTAAAGAGTTCGAACCGCGTCTACAACTTCCACTGTCTCTATCATACGACCACCGTGTGATCGATGGTGCTGAAGGTGCGCGCTTCATCACTTACCTAAACTCATGTCTATCTGACATTCGTCGTCTAGTTCTGTAATAGAAATTAGATGAATGAGAGGCGGCAACTTAGCCGCCTCTGCTAATCATAATTACCGACAATTTGGTTATCAGCCTTGCTTCGTTCAGGGTTTTCACAATCGAATTGTTGTCTAGCTCACAGGCTAAATTGATTTACTTTTCACACCATTAACATCTCTGTAAACTGTTAGCGGTCTGAAAATAACTGTTTAAAACAAATCTCTCTTAAACATAAAAAATCGATACCCACTCAGCCTGTTAGGGATAATGACTACAAGAGGTCAAAATGAGCAAAGAAATTAAAGCCCAAGTTGTTGTACTTGGTTCTGGTCCTGCTGGTTACTCCGCTGCATTCCGTTGTGCGGACTTAGGTCTTGAAACTGTACTAGTTGAACGTTACAGCACGCTTGGCGGTGTATGTCTGAACGTGGGTTGTATCCCATCTAAAGCACTGCTTCACGTTTCTAAAGTAATTGAAGAAGCGAAAGCGATGGCTGACCACGGCGTTGTGTTCGGTGAGCCTCAAACAGACATCAGCAAAATCCGCATCTGGAAAGAAAAGGTTGTTAACCAACTAACTGGCGGCCTAAGCGGTATGGCTAAGATGCGTAACGTAACAGTAGTTAACGGTTACGGTAAGTTCACTGGCCCTAACTCTATCCTTGTAGAAGGCGAAGGTGAGCCAACAGTTGTTAACTTTGACAACGCAATCGTTGCGGCTGGTTCTCGTCCAATCAAACTGCCATTTATCCCGCATGAAGACCCACGTATTTGGGACTCTACTGACGCTCTTGAACTAAAAGAAGTGCCAGAAAAACTGCTTATCATGGGCGGTGGTATCATCGGTCTAGAAATGGGTACGGTTTACCACTCTCTAGGTTCTAAAGTTGAAGTTGTTGAAATGTTTGACCAGGTAATTCCTGCAGCAGACAAAGATATCGTGAAAGTATTTACTAAGCGTATCAAAGACAAGTTCAAGCTAATGCTAGAAACGAAAGTAACAGCAGTTGAAGCAAAAGAAGACGGTATCTACGTTTCAATGGAAGGCAAGAAAGCGCCAGCTGAAGCTGAGCGTTACGATGCGGTTCTAGTTGCTATCGGTCGTGTACCAAATGGTAAGCTAATCGACGGTGAAAAAGCGGGTCTAGAAATTGACGAGCGCGGCTTCATCAACGTTGATAAGCAAATGCGTACTAACGTTCCTCACATCTTCGCGATCGGTGATATCGTTGGTCAACCAATGCTTGCTCACAAAGGTGTGCATGAAGGTCACGTAGCTGCTGAAGTTATCTCTGGTAAGAAGCACTACTTCGACCCTAAAGTTATCCCTTCAATTGCGTACACTGAGCCAGAAGTGGCTTGGGTTGGTAAGACTGAAAAAGAAGCGAAAGAAGAAGGCATCAAGTACGAAGTAGCAACATTCCCATGGGCAGCATCAGGTCGTGCAATCGCATCTGACTGTGCAGACGGTATGACTAAGCTAATCTTCGACAAAGAAACTCACCGCGTAATCGGTGGTGCTATCGTTGGTACTAACGGTGGTGAACTACTTGGTGAAATCGGCCTTGCAATTGAGATGGGCTGTGATGCAGAAGATATCGCTCTGACTATCCACGCTCACCCAACTCTACACGAGTCTGTAGGTCTAGCTGCTGAAGTATTTGAAGGTTCAATCACTGACCTGCCAAACAAAAAAGCAGTTAAGAAGAAGTAAGCTTTTTCTGACTGAATGATAGAAGCCGCTGCATTGCAGCGGTTTTTTTATGCTTGTTATATAGGAATATAAATGTGTGCTTAGCAGACAATAAAAAGCCCACCAAACGGTGGGCTGACATATATTACGAGCTAAGCTTTAGTGTTCACGGTTGTAAATGCAAAGCATATCTAAGTATGAATTCACTAGATGTTTCAGCTCCGCTTCACCTTTAGCGCGGTTCGCTTGGACAAACAGTGAGTAACAAATACCGTGGAACAGGTTTGCCAAGTGTTCTGAATCGTGCTGGTCACACACCTCACCGCGTTCAATTGCTTTAATGAACATGTTTTGTACCAGCAACTGGTTAGTACGGTTAGTTGAAACAAACAATGGCCATACTTCGTCACGTGTTGAAGCACTCCACTCGAACCATACTTTTAGCCAGTGACAGTCTTGGCTGACAAGCTCGATCATCGCATTCGTAATATTGGCGATGTTTTCACGTGCATGTAAGTCTAGGTCTATGTTATCCGATAGGAAGTTTGAGAACTGACGTACGACGTGATTGAGAACTTCATCCACCAAGTCTTCGCGTGTAGGGAAGTAGTTAAAAACAGTCGCCACAGAAACTTGAGCAATTTCTGCGATATCTGCGTGACCACCACGACCGATGCCGCGGCGCGCAAATACTTCCAATGCGATTTCCATTAGCTGTTGCTTACGCTTAATTGGAGAAAGCCTAGTTCTAGGTCTCTTTGCAATTGAGTCCATGTCCATTTTCCTTGCCATTTGAGTTGATATTGGGGGTAACCCCCTAATTGATTATTTTAATAGTTGCTTAAAGCAGTGATGAGTGTAATGGTGCATATGCACAAGGTCAACATCTGTAGAACAATTTATATACAGTAATGTCATTATTATTGATAAATTTAGCTATGAACTTTATAAAACTAAGACCTTCTTCCAAGATTTTTTGGCAACAGGATGTGACTTTCAACCCAATGAACGTGGTGATACACTACACGCCGTAAGATTAGGTGATCGTTTGCGTGCGACTTACCTCAACCCACAAATTTAGATTGAGCACAGTATGAAACATACAATAGAAGTCATGATTTCTGAGCAAGAAGTTCAGGAGCGAGTTCGTGAATTAGGCAAACAAATTACAGAGCGTTATCAAGGTAGTGAAGATCTTGTGTTGGTAGGCTTATTGCGTGGCTCATTTGTATTTATGGCAGACTTGGCACGTGCTATCGAACTGACTCACCAAGTTGATTTTATGACAGCGTCAAGCTACGGCAATACGATGGAAAGCTCACGTGACGTTCGTATCTTGAAAGATTTGGATGATGACATCAAAGGTAAAGACATTCTGCTTGTTGAAGACATCATTGACACTGGTAACACACTAAATAAAATCCGTGAGATTCTTTCGCTACGTGAGCCGAAGTCTATCGCTATTTGTACGCTCCTAGATAAGCCATCTCGTCGTGAAGTGAATGTTCCTGTGGATTGGATTGGTTTCGAAATTCCAGATGAATTTGTCGTTGGGGTGGGTATTGATTACGCGCAGAAATACCGCCACTTACCATACATCGGTAAAGTTGTACCTCAAGAATAATCATTGAGAGCAGCATTAAAAATATAAAAAAAACGCCCATCTAAGATGGGCGTTTTTTGTTCAACTTTTAGATATGACTTAGCGACAAAGCAGCTTGTTATCTGTATTTAGAATCGTCGAAAGAGCTTTCTGGTAAGACGCTTCTACGGTTTCCTTAGAGTTAGAACGAATGCCTAAGTACTCTAAGCGACCATCTTCAATTCCGTATACCACACCATGAATTTCAACATCTTGCCCACGCTCCCAAGCGTTTTGCAGGATGGTTGAGTTACCCAAGTTGTACACTTGCTCTGCAACATTAAGCTCGCCTAGTTTATCCGCTCGATCTTGTTGCGGCATTTGATCTAGGTAAGTGCGGTGTTTGAAATAGATATCTCTGATATGTAACAGCCAATTATTAATAAGACCTAGCTTAGGGTTATCAATGGCTGCGTTTACGCCACCACATCCATAGTGTCCACAGACAATGATGTGTTTAACCTTAAGAACGTCTACGGCGTACTGGACGACAGATAGACAGTTGAGATCAGTATGGATAACTTGGTTTGCAACATTCCGATGAACAAAGAGTTCACCTGAGTATAGCCCGGTTAGTCGCTCGGCAGGAACGCGGCTATCAGAGCAGCCAATCCAAAGAAAATCAGGCTTTTGCCCCTCAGCGAGTTTTGCGAAGTATTCAGGTCGATCAGATTTGATCTCTTGAGACCATTTCGAATTGTTTTCAAATAACTGTTTTATTTCCGGCATTTTGCAAACTACTTCCCTTAAAAGACAAAATCGCTGCCGCTGTTTGTGTGCACATGCAAGCGATCAGTGTTGTAACTATACACAATGTTACAATTTCGATCTCGTTAAATATTCGTCAGATAGGACTCATCTGACTAGTTTTCATTAAGAAAAAAGTAAAATCTGGTGAAACTATTTGTGGTGTGAATTTAGCCTTAATCTATTTATGGTTTAAATTTTCGCCTAGCTCGTTAAAGTAGTGATATTTTACTTTTTAAAATTGAATGCAGGGAAAATCAGCAGTGTTCGGTAGTCGTTTTGAAGATATCAATTTCAAAGGGGATGTATTTGGCGGGGTAACCACGGCGATTATCTCTCTCCCTCTGGCGTTAGCGTTTGGTGTTGCATCCGGAGCCGGTGCTGAGGCCGGCCTTTGGGGGGCAATAATGGTCGGTTTGTTTGCCTCGTTATTTGGTGGTTCTAATACGTTAATATCAGAACCGACAGGGCCAATGACGGTAATCATGACCGCAGTATTAACCAGTATGATGGCGAAATACCCAGAAACGGGCATGGCTATGACTTTCACGGTTGTCATGATGGCTGGCGCATTCCAAATCCTATTGGGGACGTTAAAACTGGGTAAATACGTTACCTTAATGCCTTATAGCGTTATTTCCGGGTTTATGTCTGGCATTGGTGTGATTCTTATCATTCTGCAGTTATCGCCTTTGATGGGACATGCTGCGCCTTCAGGGGGAGTACTCGGAACGTTATCTGCTTTGCCGGAGACCATTTCTAACCTTAAATTCAGTGAGTTGTTTTTGGGACTACTGACTTTGGGGATTCTTTTTTTCTTCCCTAAGCAATATCGTAAATACGTTCCTGCACAGCTCGTGGCATTGGTCGCGGTAACTTTATTGTCTGTGATTCTCTTTGATATAGAAGATATTCGTCGTATCGGTGAAATTCCTGCTGGGTTACCTTCTCTCGTCGCCCCTTATATTGACACAGATATGTTTGTCGAGATGGTCATTGATGCATTAGTGCTCGGCACGTTAGGTTGTATTGATACTTTGTTAACGGCGGTTATCGGTGACTCATTAACTCGTAAAGAACACGACTCAGATAAAGAGCTGCGAGGTCAAGGGTTAGCTAACATGATCTCTGGCTTGTTTGGTGCGCTGCCGGGGGCGGGAGCTACCATGGGGACGGTAACGAATATCCAAGTTGGGGCTCGTTCGCCATTATCTGGTGTGATTCGCGCACTAATGTTGGCGTTGGTTGTACTGGTTGCTGGTGGGCTAACAGAGCCAATCCCGATGGCTGTGTTAGCAGGCATTGCGGTGTATGTTGGCTTTAACATCCTAGACTGGAGCTTTATTCAGAGGGCACATAAGGTAAGCTTTTCCGGAATGGCGGTGATGTATGGCGTTATGCTGCTTACAGTATTCGTTGATCTTATCGTTGCGGTGGGTTTAGGCGTCTTTATCTCGAACATTATCATCATCGAGCGTTTGAGCCGAGAGCAGGCACGACAAGTAAAAGCGATCAGCGACGCGGATGAAGATGATGTGCCGTTGACTGACAGCGAGCGTGGTTTGTTGGATCGTGCGAATGGAAAAGTGCTGTTCTTTTATCTTTCCGGTCCGATGATCTTTAGTGTTTCTAAAGCCATTTCACGTCAGCACTCTAGTATTTCGGACTATGACGTGATGATTCTCGATCTTACGGATGTACCAATGATTGATGTGACCGTCGGTTTGGCGTTAGAGAATGCGATTAAGGATGCTCTCGATGCCAATTGTGCCGTGTATTTATTATGCCCGAATGAGCGAACACGAGAACAGCTAGAGAAATTCCATGTGATTGACCTTGTGCCTGATGAAAATATGTACCAATTCCGTTACGAAGCATTGAATGCGGCGGTGGCACATGTTGAGGCAGACCAGTATCAGCGCATAACGGCGTAATCATTCTGACAGTTAAAAACGCAACAGTGTCCTGTTGCGTTTTTTATGCTCTATTTTGTCTTACTCAGAGATAACCTTTACGAGGTAAGGGCTATATTTCCAATATTATCGAAAGGTTTATTTGTAATCATCGTTATTCAACGATAAACTGATGGACCTCCAATACGATACCCAAGGCGATTTTGTAGTAAACCGCTGCTAAATATGAGTCGGTATTAGTAATCACAAACAAACGGCAATCAAGACCTTATGTACGCATTAGAAATTGAACAACTGCGCAAGACGTATGCAGGTGGCTTTGAGGCGTTAAAAGGTATAAGTCTCCAAGTGAAAAAGGGTGACTTCTACGCGCTTCTGGGTCCCAATGGTGCAGGAAAATCGACCACGATTGGCATCATTTCCTCCTTAGTGAATAAAACCTCCGGAACGACGAAAGTTTTCGGTTATGACATTGATACCGACCTCGAATTGGCCAAGCAGAATTTAGGCTTGGTGCCACAAGAGTTCAACTTCAACCAGTTTGAAACCGTTGAGCAAATTGTGATGCAGCAAGCTGGCTATTACGGTGTGTCTAAAGTGTTAGCCAAAGAAAGAGCAGAAAAATACCTGAAAAAATTGGATTTATGGGAAAAACGCCAAGAGCGTGCTCGTAACCTATCCGGTGGGATGAAGCGTCGTTTAATGATCGCAAGAGCTTTGATGCACGAGCCGCAATTACTCATTTTAGATGAACCAACGGCTGGAGTGGATATTGAACTACGCCGCTCAATGTGGGGGTTTCTGAAAGAGATCAACCAAGAGCAAGGAATTACGATTATTTTAACGACACACTACCTAGAAGAAGCAGAGATGCTGTGTCGAAATATCGGCATCATCAATCGTGGTGAGCTGATTGAAAACACCACCATGAAGGCGTTACTAGGTAAGCTACGCGTCGAAACATTTATCTTGGATGTTGAGTCAGAAGTCGAGGTGCCTGAGCTTGAAGGTGTTAATCGACAAAGTATTGTTGATGGCTCTTTAGAGATAGAACTAGATAAAAGCCAAGGATTGAATTCGGTATTCAGTCAGTTAACCGAGCATGGCATTAAAGTTCTCTCAATGCGTAACAAAGCCAACCGACTTGAAGAGTTGTTTGTCAGCATTGTAAGAGAGGGGAGTAATTAAATGTACGGTTTATATTGGACGGCATTTCGCAGCTTGCTGAGCAAAGAAGTCACTCGTTTTACACGTATTTGGGTGCAAACCTTAGTGCCGCCAGCCATTACGATGACGTTGTACTTCATCATTTTCGGTAATCTTATTGGCTCTCGAATTGGTGAGATGAGCGGCTTTAGTTACATGGAGTACATTGTTCCAGGTTTGATCATGATGTCGGTGATCACCAACTCATACTCGAACGTGGCGTCGTCATTCTTTAGTGCAAAGCTACAGAAGAATATTGAAGAACTGCTGGTGGCACCGGTACCAAACTATGTGATTATTGCTGGCTATGTGATGGGCGGCGTGACTCGAGGTTTGTTGGTCGGTGCAATTGTTACTTGTGTGTCACTTTTGTTCGTTGATTTGCAAGTGGAGCACTGGGGCATTATTGTCGCGACTGTCTTCATGACTTCGGTTGTATTTGCTCTCGGTGGCTTGATCAATGCGGTTTACGCAAAAACGTTTGATGATATTTCGATCATCCCTACGTTTGTATTGACTCCTTTAACTTACTTGGGAGGAGTCTTTTATTCGATCAGTCTGCTGCCTGAATTTTGGCAAGGCGTTTCTAAGATCAACCCAATCGTCTACATGGTGAATGCGTTCCGCTACGGCTTTTTAGGTGTCTCGGATGTGGGCATTGTCACTTCATTTAGTGTACTTGCAGTGTTTGTTGTTGCACTGTATGCCATTGCGCATTACCTAGTAACCAAAGGGATTGGCCTAAGAAGCTAAGCCATTCTCATAAAGCAAAGAGCAGCGACTCATGCTGCTCTTTCGCGTGCATAACAATACATACCCATACAATTTTTCGGTTTTTATCATGGTAGGTTTCAATCATTTGTAATAAATGAGTGATCCTATGAATATTGTCCCGCCGCCGCCTTTCTCCTATCAATTACTTAAGCCCAAATATTGGTCTGTATGGCTGGCATTTGGATCTTTAGCGATTCTTGTTAATGTACTGCCATACGTAGTATTACGAATCTTAGGTAGAAGCATCGGCTGTATTGCGATGCATGTAATGAAGCGCCGACACAAGATCGCTCTGCGTAATCTCCAGCTGTGTTTCCCTGATTTTACGGATTGGCAATGTAAGGACGTAGTACGAAAAAACTTTCAATATACTGGAATGGCGATCATCGAAACTGGTATCGCCTGGTTTTGGCCAGATTGGCGGATACGTCGGATAACCTCTATTGTTGGAAAAGATCGTTTACTCGCTGAGGAAAAGAATGGACGTGGTGTGTTGGTGGTGTGCAGTCACCATTTAAACTTGGAGATAACCGCTCGTATTTTTAGCCAGTTTGCCCAAGGTTATGGCGTTTATCGCCCAAATTCGAATCCTGCTTATGAGTTTATTCAACATCGAGGTCGAACTCGTTTTGGACATCAAATGATTGATCGAAAAGACGTGAAATCAATGCTCAAAGTTCTGAAGAATGGTCATCGACTTTGGTATTTGCCCGACCATGATTATGGCGTTAGCCATTCTGTTTTTGCGCCGTTTTTTGCTGTTGAACAAGCGGCGAGTACCGTCGGGTCTAGTGTTCTCATTGATGCAACAAAGTGCGCGGTTATATCTGGCGTTACAGTGAGTAAAAATCACCATTACACGCTGTACATTGGAAAAGACATTAGCGAGCGTTTCGAGAGACGTAATGCGGTTAAAGCGGCAAGCATCTTGAACCAAGAGCTTGAGAAAATGATAAAACGTGATATTCCAGCGTGGATGTGGCTGCACAAGCGGTTTAAAACTCGTCCTGAAGGGTTAGATTGCGTCTATACGTAGAGTATAAAAAAGGTCGACTAAGAGTCGACCTTTTTACTTTTATGGCTCAGAGCTTACTCTGCGTTCTCTGAGTTTGTATTGTTAGATTCAGCTTCTTCCTTCGCTTCGACAACCATATCTACCGTTTGGTTATCGATAAGACGAGCTTTGCCTAGGAACGCAGACATCAGAATGACAGCTTGTGTCGTTTCTGGTGTGATCACTTGTAATGTACGAGCATCACGAATGAAGATCTCATCAGGGTGCAGACCTGCAGCTCGAAGTTGGTCGCTTGCATCTTCGATGATCGATGCGTAGTCATCGCGGCCACCGCGAATGGCACTACTGATCCAACGCATTGTACGAGCAAGTACAGGAGCACGTTGGCGCTCGTCCAGCGTAAGCAAGCCATTGCGTGAACTCATTGCTAAACCGTCCATTTCACGTACGGTTGGTACACCGATGATTTCAATGTCCATTGCTAGGTCATCAACCATCTTGCGGATAACAGCAAGTTGTTGGAAGTCCTTCTCGCCGAAGCACGCGACATCCGGTTGTACGATGTTAAACAGCTTATTCACAATCGTCGTCACGCCACGGAAATGACCTGGTCGAGACGCGCCTTCGAGAATTGTTGATAGGCCAGGGACATCGACGAAGGTTTGCTTATCCAGACCTTCTGGGTAGATAACTTCTGGTGTTGGCGTAAATACCACATCGACCCCTTCAGAGGTTAACTTGCTTAAGTCTTCCTCTAGCGTGCGTGGGTAATTATTTAAATCGTCTGCACGATCAAACTGCATCGGATTAACAAAGATGCTTACGACAACGATATCAGCGTATTCGCGTGCTTTACGCACTAAAGTTAAGTGGCCTTCGTGAAGGTTGCCCATGGTAGGGACAAACGCCACTTTACGACCTTCACGTTTAAAGGTTTTAAGTTGTTCACGAACTGCTGAGATTTCCGCAAAAGTTTGCATGCATTTATCCTCTAGGCAATGGTATGAGCGTCGTCTGGGAATACACCGTTGGCTACATCTTCAATGTATTTAGTAACGGCTTTGCGCATATCACCTGTTTCAGAAAGAAAGTTTTTGGAGAATTTCGGCATGTAGTTGGCAGAAATACCAAACATATCATGCATTACGAGAATCTGACCATCTGTTACGTTACCTGCACCAATACCGATAACAGGAACGTCAAGCACTTGCGTAATACGTTCAGCAAGCTCAGCTGGTACGCATTCTAGTAAGACGATTTGAGCGCCTGCTTCTTGCAGCGCTAATGCGTCTTTTACCATGCGGTCTGCTTTTTCTTGATCGCGACCTTGGATTTTGTAACCACCAAAAATATTAACAGCTTGAGGAGTTAAACCAAGATGAGCACAAACTGGAACTGATCGTTCAGTGAGCATTTTCACCGTGTCGACAAGCCAGTCACCACCTTCAATTTTTACCATATTGGCACCAGCACGCATCAGTTTAGCCGCATTTTCGCAAGCTTGCTCTGGCGTGGTGTAGCTCATGAATGGCATGTCTGCCATCAACAAACAATTTGGGCTACCAGCGCGTACGCAACGAGTATGGTAAGCGATATCATCGACCGTTACTGGTAGAGTATCGTTGTGACCTTGCAAAACCATACCTAGAGAATCACCGACAAGAAGTACTGGCATTTCTTGGCTTTCAAACAGTTGGGCAAAGCTCGCATCATAAGCGGTTGAAGTAGCAAATTTACGACCTTCTTGCTTCCACTTGATTAGGTCGTTGATGGTCATTTTTTTCATGGTTTTATCCTTACTAGGAGTTGGCTATGACTGCCAGATACTGAGGCCGTTTCTATCTACTTGTTCCAGTAGTTTAGAGACCTCGGTCCCATCAGGGAGTTGTAAACTTGGTGCAATTTCCGCAAGAGGGTAGAGTACGAATTCACGCTCTTTCATTCCATAATGAGGAACGATCAGCCTCTCGGAATTAATCACCTCATTGCCATAAAGCACAATGTCAAGGTCCAAGGTTCTTGGTCCCCAGCGTTCGTCTTTACGGACACGCCCTTGTTCTTGCTCTATAGCTTGTGTGCAATTGAGCAATTCAATAGGCGTCAAACTGGTGTTAATAGACACAACCGCATTGATGTAATCCGGTTGGTTTTGTGGCCCCATTGGCGTGCTGCTGTATAGCGAAGAAGCTTGAACAAACTCTGATTTAGGCAGCGTTTTTAATGCTTCAATCGCTTGCTTCGCTTGGCTGATAGGATCAGCCAAGTTACTGCCTACCGCAATGTACGCTGTAATCATGATTTGGGCTTACTCTTTTTCTTGCGATAAGTTTTACGGCGGCGCTGGCCTGTTTTCGGTGATTGACCGTCTAAGTCGGCAGCCATTGCTTGACGCATTTCTCGGCCTGCATTTTGAAAAGTTTCCCACCACTTGGCAAGCTTCTGAGTGTCACCACCTTCAATTTCACCGCGCATTTCAAGAAAATCAAAGCCAGCTCTAAATTTATTGAGCTCCATAAGACGGAATGCACGTTTACCGTTACGTCGTGGAAGACGAAGCTGTAACTGCCAAATCTCGCGAATGGTTGCGGTGTGGCGTCTTGGAATGGCAATTGTGCGAACTTGCTCGTCAAGAATGATGTTGCTCGCTTCCATAATGGCGTCGTAATGGCCTAAGTTGCGCTCTTCCATCAGTTCATCGGCTTTCGCACACAGTGGGTACCACAGCATTGCAGCAAACATAAATGCTGGATTGATGCGTTTCCCATCTTCGATGCGCATGTCGGTAGAATCTAGGACAAGATCCAACATCTGCTCAGTGTGAGAGGAGTAATCTTCTGTAAAGTGCGCTGCAATCGTCGGGAATAGTTGCTGGAATAGGTTGTACTCACGCAGTAGGTGGTAGGTTTCTAAGCCATGACCGGATTGCAATAATTTGAGTGACTCTTCAAAAAGACGCGCTGACGGAATGTCACCGAGCAACGGTGCCATGTGTTCGATTGGCGCTGCGGTGTCTTCTTCAATATCAAAGTCTAGTTTTACCGCGAAACGAACCGCACGCAGCATGCGCACAGGGTCTTCACGGTAGCGTGTTTCTGGATCACCAATCAGTCGAATTAGGCGATCTTCTAAATCTTCAATACCACGTGCGTAGTCGTGAATCGAGTAATCTGCGATGTTGTAGTACATCGAGTTAATCGTGAAATCACGGCGCTCAGCATCTTCATCGATGGTGCCGTAGACGTTGTCACGCAGCAGCATACCCTCTTTTGATTGCTGAGAAATGCTCTTATTCTTTTGCTCTTGGTGGTGACCACGGAATGTCGCAACCTCAATGATATCTCGGCCAAACATAATATGAGCCAAGCGGAAGCGGCGACCAATCAAACGGCAGTTACGAAATAGCTGTTTGATCTGTTCCGGCGTTGCGTTGGTCGCAATGTCAAAATCTTTTGGTTTTTGTCCAAGCAGTAAGTCTCGAACCCCGCCACCCACAAGAAAAGCATCGAAACCAGCACCATTTAGGCGGTACAGTACCTTCAGCGCATTATCACTGATCTGCTTACGCGAAATGTTGTGCTCTTCACGAGTTATTACATTGAGAGCGAGCTCTGGAATTGTGGCAGGTTCGCTTGGTGTATAGTCGTTTGTATTCATGTGCATCTGGCAATAACTGGGTTTAATCCAATCTTGCTTTGGTTAGTTTTATACGCCTCTAGGGCCTAATTTGCGGCTAATGATAGCCTACACAATGCCATTTGAGAATCACGGTGTGATCTCGATCTCTGCTGGAAGCTGTTCCAAGCGCCAGTTTTCGCAGCCCCAACGAAGAATATCTTCTATGTTGGCCGCCCTTACGGTTTCAGGTATCTCGAAACCTAAAAATGTCATGGCGCGCAATAGAGTAGGTTTTGGTGTATCTATATCAATAGCCGTCGCGTGATTTTGTTTCGACAATTTATTGCCGTTGTTGTCCATCGCCAATGGTAAATGCAAGTAGCTAACTTCAGGCTGACCAAGTATTTGGTACAGGCTAATTTGACGCCCTGTCGGCTCGATTAAGTCTGCACCTCGCACGACTTCTGTGACGCCTTGGTCGATGTCGTCCAATACTACCGCAAGATTATAAGCAAATAATCCATCTCGACGTTTAATAATGAAATCTTCATTAACGAGTTGCTCTGGAATAGTAATGGTTCCCCGTTTTTGGTCGAGGAAATGAGCGACAGGCTTGGTCATTTTTAGGCGAATCGCGCCGTCTTTCAAGTTTTTATCGCGGCAAGTGCCAGGATAAAAACCGCCATGCTCTTTAATTTGCTTACGAGTACATTGGCAATAATAGGCTTCCCCATTTTCGAGCCATTTGTTTATTTGAGCTTGGTAAAGGTCGTGACGTTCGCTCTGGTATACCACTTCTCCATCCCAATGCAGCTGATAGGCCTTGAGTGCCTCTAGGATAAGTTGCGCTGCACCTGGCATTTCTCTTGGTGGGTCTAAGTCCTCAATACGTACTAACCAAGCTCCGTTTTGTGCTTTCGCTTGAAAATAACTGCCAAGAGCGGCAATCAGTGAACCAAAATGCAGTGGACCAGAAGGAGATGGGGCGAATCGACCTACATAGCGTGTCATGCGTGTATCTCGAATTTAGTAAACAAATAGGGTGCGAAGATAGCCAAAACAAAAAGGGAGCCTGAGCTCCCTTCAACAATCATAATGCTGGGTGATTAACCTTGCATTTGCTTCTCTTTGATTTCTGCAAGTGTTTTACAGTCAATACAAAGGTCAGCGGTTGGACGTGCTTCAAGACGGCGAACGCCAATCTCTACGCCACAAGACTCACAGAAGCCAAAATCGTCTTCTTTGATTTTATCCAAAGTCTTTTCAATCTTCTTGATCAAACGGCGTTCGCGGTCACGGTTACGCAGTTCTAGGCTGAACTCTTCCTCTTGAGAGGCGCGGTCAACTGGATCTGGGAAGTTTGCTGCTTCGTCCTGCATGTGGTGAACAGTACGATCCACTTCAGCTCTTAGCTGGTCGCGCCAAGCTGTTAAGATTTTCGTAAAGTGTTCAACCTGCTCTGGTGACATGTACTCTTCACCAGGTTTTTCCTGATATGGCTCCACGCCGGCAATGGCTAGGATGCCTATCGTTTTCTTCTTTGATTCTGGCATACAGCATCTCCTACTTACACCTAGTCAACTGCTACGCAGTCAATTTAAGGCGGGTATCTATAGCAAAAAGAGGCGGTGCAAGCAAATACTGAATCGCAAAGTTATCGTCAATGTGAAGACGACATCATTTTTTCTCTTAATTGATAAAATCAATAGCGGAAATCAGCTTCATTCCAGTATCGCTCAGTTCAGCTTTGTAGCAGAGAACTTCCACTCCAGCGTCTTGTGCTTGTTTGAGTAATAGTGAATATTTCGCGTCTATATGGTGCGCCGCGGATACTTTTTCAATACCTGAATGTAAAACAGTGAATAAAAGTATGGCTCTACTTCCATTTTGTGCCATTTCTGTGAGCTCTCTCAGGTGTTTTTGTCCCCGAGTCGTGACCGCATCTGGGAAGTATCCTTGTCCAGTAGAGTCGGTCTCATCAAGAAGAGTGACGCTTTTCACTTCTATATAGCACTTTGGCTTGTCGTCTGCGCTGAGCAAGATATCAATTCGGCTATTTTCATTGCCGTATTTCACCTCAGTTTGAAGTGTGTCATAACCACAAAGCTCTGAAATGACATTATTTTCAATAGCCTCTACGGCTAATTGATTGGCGCGCGCGGTATTGATACAAATACGGTGGCCTTGTTCGGTTTCACTCAACTCCCAACTATTGGGGTATTTTCGTTTCGGGTTGTCGGAAGTAGAAAACCAAACCTTGTTTCCGGGCGTAGCACAACCCGTCATTGCACCTGTATTTGCGCAGTGGATTGTACGGATTTCACCAGTATCGAGCTCGATATCGGCAAGAAAGCGTTTATAACGTTTGAGTAGAGTGGCGGACTCTAAAGCGGGTGTGAAATGCATTTGCTTATTTAGACAAAAAATTTTTTATGTACAATGTTGCCACCATTACACCATAAGGTATTTTCTTTGTCACAATTGCCGATTGAAGCCGTGATGCCTGAGTTGCTGACGGCGGTCAAAAATCAACATCAAGTGATCTTAAAAGCGGCGCCTGGTGCCGGTAAGTCGACTTACTTCCCTTTGCAGTTACTCTTAAATCATTCGGTTGCTGGAAAAATCATCATGCTTGAGCCAAGACGACTCGCGGCGCGTAACATTGCCCGTTATCTTGCTGAGCAATTGGGAGAACAAGTTGGTCAACGCGTGGGTTATCGAGTTCGTGGCGAGGCAAAGGTAAGTTCTGCAACGCAGCTGGAGATCGTGACCGAAGGGATCATGACCAGGATGATCCAAACTGACCCTGAACTGGATGGGGTTGATCTACTGATCTTTGATGAGTTTCATGAACGCAGCATTCATGCCGATACCGCTTTGGCATTCAGTTTAGAAGTTCAAGAGGCATTGCGAGACGATCTCAAGCTGGTGGTAATGTCGGCAACGCTTGACCAACAAGCATTACAATCGTTGTTGCCGGAAGCCAGTTACATTGAATCTGAAGGGCGCAGCTTTGATGTGGCAATGCGCTACCAGCCGTTAGGTGTGAACGAGCATTTACCTACGAGTATGGCAAAAACAATAGAAAGTCTTATGAACAAAGAGTCCGGATCTTTGTTGGCTTTCCTGCCGGGTGTTGGTGCCATAAAACAAGCTGAAGAGCGGTTGTCTCATTTAGCGGATGATATCGACATATGCCCACTTTATGGTCAACTGAGTTTTGCAGATCAACAAAAAGCGATTACGCCAGCAGAACAAGGTAAGCGTAAAGTCGTTCTAGCGACCAACATTGCAGAAACTTCACTAACGATTGAAGGCATTCGCCTCGTGGTTGATTCTGGGTTAGAGCGTATTGCCCGCTTTGATTTGAAAAACGGTTTAACACGCTTAGAGCAAACACGCATTGCACAGTCTTCAGCGATTCAGCGTGCAGGACGAGCGGGACGAATAGAAGAGGGCATTTGTGTTCGTCTTTATTCTGAAAGCCAGTTCAAGCAGCAACCGCTGGTTCCCCTACCCGAAATTTTGCATTCCGATTTGGCTAGTTTAGTTATGGAGCTTGCCTTTTGGGGAACGGGTGATATCCACGATCTAAAGTGGCTTGATGTTCCCGCTAATGCGTCATTGGAACAAGCGAAGCAGCTATTGGTGTCATTGGGACTACTGACGGAAAAAGGGCAATTAACGTCCGAAGGAAAACAGGCGCATGAACTAGGCGTTGAGCCTCGTGCGGCTGCGATGCTAATTAAAGCGCTATCTTACAGTGATAAGATGTTAAATGCTGCTTTGGCGGCGGTCGCACTGATTGAAGAGCCAGAGAGAAATGTTACCAATATCGCTCATAGCTTGCATCGTTGGCTTGTTGGTACTCATCCAAAAAAGTCGATGTTGTTCAAGCGTGCTCAATCTCTGGCGTACAAATTGGATACGGTATTTGACCTGAAAGGCGTGGATGAAGATGCATTACCGCTGGTGTTAAGTTTGGCATTTCCAGATCGCATTGCGCAGCAGCGCACAAATCAATTTGGGCGATTTACTTTGGCTAATGGTCATGGTGCAGAATGTCATCAGGAAGACATGCTAGGTGGCTGTGAGTATTTGGTTGCCGTTGACTTAATGCGTTCTCATTCTAATTCAAGTCAAATTCATTCGGCATGTGAATTGGATGTCAATATATTGCGAACGACCTTTGATACGCTATTTTCGTCTGAAGAAGTAGTGGACTGGGATGAAAAAAGAGGCCGTCTAATAGCTGAGCGACAAACAAAACTCGGTCTGCTGGTCGTTGAACGCGAGCCGTTGCCAAGCCCGGGCAAAGAAAAAATGACACAAGCTTTACTCACGTATGTCCGCCGCCAGGGCTTACAGAGTCTAAACTGGACACCGGCAGCGGAGAGCTTGTTGGCTCGGATTCGTTGTGCGGTGGAATGGTTACCTGAGCAGTCATGGCCAGTGTTTGATGAAGCCAGTTTGCTGGATTCATTAGAGGAGTGGTTAGAACCATACATGACGTCTGTCAGCTCGGTTAAAGACCTGAGCAAGATAAACTTGGTCGAAGCGCTTAATGCTCTATTAGGTTGGCCACTCAATCAACAACTGGATGAATGGTTACCTGAGCATTACCAACTACCCACAGGTTCAAAGAAGCGTATCCGTTACCAATATGGCCACGAGCCGATATTATCGGTGCGTATGCAAGAAGTATTTG
Source organism: Vibrio sp. 1069 (assembly GCF_033340555.1). Taxonomy (NCBI): domain Bacteria; kingdom Pseudomonadati; phylum Pseudomonadota; class Gammaproteobacteria; order Vibrionales; family Vibrionaceae; genus Vibrio; species Vibrio sp. 1069. Next base: position 86,697 of record NZ_JAWOWP010000008.1, on the reverse strand, counting down.
GGGAGAGTGGTTCCCCAACGGTAGCTCTTGGCCGCAAGCGTTTGGTGCTTGAACTGCTTTCACCGGCACAACGTCCATTGCAAGTAACGTCGGACTTGGCGGCTTTCTGGAACGGAAGCTACAAAGACGTTCAAAAAGAGATGAAAGGGCGCTACCCAAAACACGTTTGGCCAGATGATCCTGCCAATCATGTAGCAACAACGAAAACAAAAAGACAATTGAATAATGACTGACAGCAAGAAGCCTAGCGCGAAAAAAGCGCCAGCGAAGAAAAGTACAACCAATAAAGGAACCGCAAAACAGACTCGACGTACGCCGAGTAAAAAGCCGACTAACGAGAAACGTTCGTGGTTGAAAGTTCTGTGGTCGTTTAGCTGGAAAGCTGGCGTTGCACTTGCCGCTGTTTTGCTGTTTGTTGGGATTTACTTAGATAGTGTGGTGAAAGAACGCTTTGAAGGTCAGCTGTTTGAGCTGCCAACGGTGGTTTATGCCCGTATCTTGAATCTAAGCCCTGGTGAGAATATCACCATCCAAGAACTGCGCAACGAGCTAGATGTGTTGAATTACCGTAAAGTGAGTCAACCTCGTTACCCAGGCGAATATTCCTCTTCTTCCACTCGGATTGAATTGATTCGTCGTCCATTCGAGTTTGCCGATGGTCCCGAGCCGGATCGTCACATTATGCTGCATTTCTCTGATTCCGGCTTGCAACGTATTCAGTCTTTAGAATCTCGAGGAGACCTTGGTTACTTGCGCCTAGAACCGAAGATGTTGGGCATGCTGGAGAAAGACCGTGATGAACAGCGCCTTTTCTTACGTCGTGATCAGTTCCCTGAAATTTTGGTGGATGCACTGCTTGCGACCGAAGACCGGGATTTTTATCAACATGACGGGGTGTCACCGCTCGCGATTGCACGTGCATTGGTTGCGAACATTAAGGCGGGTCGTACTGTTCAAGGTGGTAGTACGCTGACTCAGCAATTGGCAAAAAACCTGTTTTTGACTCGTGATAAAACACTGTGGCGTAAAGTTCGAGAAGCGTATATCGCGCTAATTTTGGATTACCGTTACAGCAAAGATCGTATCTTAGAAGCCTACCTAAACGAAGTGTACCTAGGTCAAAGTGGAGGTGAAGCGATCCACGGGTTTGGCTTGGCGTCGCGTTATTATTTTGGGCAGCCAATTCAGGAGTTGCGAATCGATCAATTGGCGATGTTAGTTGGGATGGTAAAAGGACCGTCTTACTACAACCCAATTCGTTACCCTGAGAGAACGAAAGAGCGTCGTGATCTCGTTCTGCGCCTGTTAATGCAGCAAAACATGTTGACTTCAGAGCAGTATGAACAAGCTGTAAGTCGTCCACTCGATACGCAAAGCAAGCCACGTATTGCGAGCCGTCAGCCAGCTTATTTCCAACAATTGAGCATTGAATTAAAAGAAAAAGTTGGGGAGCGATTTAAAGCAGAGACCGGACTGCGCGTGTTTACGTCTCTGGACCCAGTATCGCAAAGCAAAATGGAACAAGCTATCTCGAAAAAGATCCCAGAACTAGCTAAACGGGGTGGTAAAGAGTTAGAAGCCGCTGCTGTGGCCGTTGATCGCCATAGTGGTGAAATCCGTGCGATGGTTGGTGGTAAACGTGTCGGTTATGAAGGCTTTAACCGCGCGCTCAATGCCAGTCGTCCAATTGGTTCTTTAGTGAAACCAGCGATTTACTTAACGGCTCTAGAACAACCGGATAAATACAACCTAGGCACGACGCTACACGACACGCCGTTAAGTCTGAAGAGCAGTAAAGGTAACGTGTGGACGCCGCGCAACTACGATAGAAAATATCGTGGTGATGTGCCACTTTACATTGCTTTAGCGAAATCACTTAACGTACCAACCGTGCGCTTAGGTATGGCACTTGGCATTCCTGAAGTCTCCAATACTTTAGAGCGTTTGGGCGTGAACAAAGACGAAATTCGCCCAGTGCCTTCGATGTTTTTGGGTTCGTTTTCTTTGACGCCATTCGAAGTCGCACAGATGTATCAGACTCTGACGAATTCAGGTAAGCGTGCAAAACTGACCGCTCTGCGCTCAGTCATGGATATGGAAGGTAATGTGCTGTATCAATCCTTGCCTCGTTCATCAAGAGCCGTGGATGAACAAGCTGCATGGCTAACGACCTACGCGATGAAACAAGGGGTTGCTCAAGGCACTGGCCGCTTCTTACAAAGCCAGTTTGGTTGGGCTGCATTGGCAGGAAAAACGGGTACCAGTAATGACAACCGCGATAGTTGGTTTGTCGGTGTTGATGGTCGTGAGGTGACGACAATTTGGCTAGGCCGCGACGATAATAAACCCGTGAATCTAACGGGGTCGAGTGGTGCATTACGAGTGTACGCAGAGTACTTGAAGCAGCGTATTCCTGAGCGCTTAGAGCTCCCATGGCCAAGAGAAATCACCACATTAGGGTTCAAGCCTACATCTGATGGAGGTTTAGAAATGAACTGCCGTAGTGATTACAAACTGCCGGTTTGGGATAAAACCGGTCAGATAAAGCAACAGTGTGAGAAGAAATCAAACTGGTTAAATAGCATATTTGATTGGTAGCATCGCCAAATCAACAACATTAGCTTGTTTATCTGATTAATTCTTAGTACATATTAGGGCGTGTTAGTACAGTACTGCTAGCACGCCCTACTTGATCAGATATTCAATAAAGGAAGAAGTGAATGTTCAAAAAGCTGTTATCAAGCCCATCGGTTCGCAACTTTGCGCTTTGGGTTAGTACCTTTTTGATGATCACTCCTTCTGTTTCCCTCGCAAACTCTCTAACAAAAACGGATGACTTGGAACCTCGACCAAAGGTGGCGGTTGTGCTCGCTGGTGGCGGAGCGAAAGGGGCGGCACACATTGGGGTTTTAAAAGCATTGGAAGAAATGCAGATCCCTGTCGATATTGTGACCGGTACCAGTATGGGCGCCTATGTGGGTGGGCTCTATGCCACGGGGATGAGTGCTGATGAAATTGAGAGTTTTATCTACACCGTCGATTGGGGCAGCGGTTATCGAGATCGTGTTGACCGTAGCCAACGTCGAGTTCGTGACAAAGAGTATGAAGACCGCTATCAAATTAATACCGACCTCGGCTTAAGGTTCGGTGAGGTACGAGCACCAACGGGTGTGGTGCAAGGCCAGAACATGTTGCGAGTATTGCGTGAGACTACAGGGAACTTAGGGCGATTCGATTCTTTTGATGAGCTTGCCATTCCTTATCGTTCTGTTGCGACTGATATTCTTGCCCTAGAAGAAGTCGTACTGGGTAATGGTTACCTTGTGGATGCCATGATGGCTAGCATGTCTGTACCAGGAGCACTTCCTCCCTATAAGCTCAATGGTCATATGCTTGTCGATGGCGGCGTCGTCAATAACATGCCTGTCGATGTGGCTCGCGCCATGGGGGCTGATGTCGTTATTGCCGTCGATATTAGCACCGACTACAAAACCGAAGATGAATTTACGGGGCTGTTTACTGTCGCGGACCAACTCTCTAACTATCTCGTTCGTCGTAGTACACAACAGCAAGTGGACGAGCTTGAACCTCAAGATATCTATATTCGTCCCAATGTGGGCACCATGGAAACCGTCGAGTTCGACAAAATGCCTTGGGCTTTTCAAGCTGGGTACGATATTACCAAGCAATTAAAAGACAAGCTGAAAGAGTTACGCTTGTCCAACGCGGACTATCAAAAATACATCGACCGCAAACAAGAAGTTCGTAAAACTTTGATTTATGGCGATCAGCGTGTGGTTGATGACATTGTGATTGTAAATAACACGCACTACAGCGATGTGTTGTTGACGAATCGTATTGAATTAGAAACCGGACGTCGTATTTCAACGGCCGAAATTGAGAAAGCCGTTGAAAACCTCTACGCGTTAGATCGGTTCGAGCTCATCACTTATCACTTTGAAGAGGTTGATGGTGAGACATTGTTGGTTTTTGATGTTAACGAGAAGTCGTGGGGGCCTAATTATCTCAACTTCCGATTTTTTCTTGAAGATGACTTCGATACAGATAGCCAGTACGGCATAGGGATATCAACCAACTTTACCAACTTGAACTCTCATGGCGCGGAGTTGGCGTTCAACGTAGAAATGGGCACGGATAAGCTGATTGAAGCTGAGTTGTATTCCCCTGTTTTATCTAGCCAAGAACTTTTTGTATCGGGGCGTATTTCCTATGGCAGTGAGAGCCGAAACTTACCTTTAACAGAGCCTCAAGCACCAGATTTAGAGTCAGTAAATGACTTTTTTCCGGTCACTTACGATGATTTTACAACAGAGTTAGCGATAGGTATCCAACCCACATTGTGGCAAGAACTTCGATTTGGCGCTCGCTACTCAACCGGAGATATTGAGCTTTCTACTTTGGCTTCTGCTGGTAAATTGGATTTTGAACGTCGTGGCCTGTTTGCCAATTATCGCCTAGATACACTCGATGATTTCGCATTTCCGACTCGTGGGCTTTTAGTCGATCTCGAATATTTAGTGTCTCATGATCAAAGTCCTCAAGGCGTTAGCCTTTTAGAAACTGACAAAATTATTGAAGATACCGTTTATGAAATCTCTGCACGATTTAAAGGTGCAGTGAGTCATCAGCGTCATACTTTAGTCGGACATGCTGAATATAGTTTTGTAGAGAGTAAAAACTCATCTTTACCGCTTGATCCCAGAGAGTTGGGCGGCTTTTTAAGCCTATCTGGAATCCCAAGAAATAGCCTGATCGGACAGAACTTATTTTTCAGCAGTTTGGTGTACCGATATAAGTGGTTTGATAATGATTTCGGATTGTTTGAAGCTCCAGTCTACCTGGGCGCATCGGTCGAATATGGCGGTGTTTGGTCTGATAATGATCTGAAACTAAACGAAGCGCCGCTTTACAATGCTGGCTCCATCTTCTTTGGTGTTGACTCACCAATAGGACCAATAATGTTGGCATACGGTCGTACCGAGCAAGATTTGGATGCTGTGTATTTGATCGTAGGAACATCGTTTAATTAATCGGGTATGAGAAAGCAAAAACTTGGCATATTTGGTCAAAATTAGCAGAACTTTAGTCGTAAGTTGCTATGTTGGTCAAAATGATAAGATTTTAATTTAAGGTTAAATTTGCTATTATTTTGCCCACAGTTTGGCCTCTACGGCGCTGTTTCTCAATCATAATTGAATGAAAACAAGGGCAATGGAGAGCCAAGTTTCCAAGGATGTTCACTCCTTTACTTTAACAATAGTAATAATAGAGGAGGAACCGCAATGAGAGGAAAAAGTCGTGCTTGAAGCCTACCGTAAACACGTCGAAGAGCGTGCTGCTGAAGGAGTTGTTCCTAAACCGCTAGACGCAGAACAAGTTGCTGGACTTGTAGAACTTCTGAAAAATCCCCCACAAGGTGAAGAAGAAGTCATTCTTGACCTACTTGAAAACCGTATCCCTCCAGGTGTTGATGAAGCTGCTTATGTAAAAGCGGGTTTCCTAACAGCAGTAGCAAAAGGTGAAGTTAAATCACCATTAGTGAGTCGTGAAAAAGCGGCTGAACTGCTAGGCACTATGCAAGGTGGTTACAACATCGAACCGCTAGTTGAGCTATTGGATGATGAAGCACTGGCAGAGATCGCAGTAAAAGCGCTGTCTCATACGCTGCTAATGTTTGATGCTTTCTATGACGTAGAAGAGAAAGCAAAAGCAGGCAATGCGCATGCACAGAAAGTACTTCAATCATGGGCTGATGCTGAGTGGTTCCTTTCTAAGCCTAAGCTTGAAGAAAAAGTCACTCTAACCGTATTTAAAGTAACAGGTGAAACGAACACGGATGACCTTTCACCTGCACCTGACGCTTGGTCTCGTCCTGATATCCCAGTACACGCACTGGCGATGCTTAAAAACGAGCGTGAAGGAATAAACCCTGATCAACCGGGTACTATTGGCCCGATCAAGCAAATTGAAGAGTTAAAAGACAAAGGTCATCAATTGGTTTACGTTGGTGATGTTGTTGGTACTGGCTCTTCACGTAAATCTGCAACCAACTCAGTGCTTTGGTTTATGGGTGATGATATCCCTTACGTTCCAAACAAACGAGCTGGTGGGTATGTGCTTGGTGGCAAAATTGCCCCTATCTTCTTTAACACAATGGAAGATGCTGGCGCACTACCAATCGAAGTTGACGTAACTAAGCTCAACATGGGCGATGTTATCGATGTTTACCCATATGAAGGTAAAGTTTGCAACCACGAAACTGGTGAGGTTCTAGCTGAATTCTCGCTAAAAACAGAAGTACTGATTGATGAAGTTCGTGCTGGTGGTCGTATCCCATTGATCATCGGTCGTGGTTTGACAGACAAAGCGCGTCAATCGCTAGGTCTTGAGCCTTCGGACGTATTCCGCAAACCTGGTGAAATCGCAGATTCTGGCAAGGGTTACACGCTTGCACAGAAAATGGTTGGTAAAGCATGTGGCGTAGAAGGCATCCGTCCTGGAACCTACTGTGAGCCGAAGATGACGACAGTAGGCTCGCAAGATACTACAGGCCCTATGACTCGTGATGAACTTAAAGACTTGGCGTGTCTCGGCTTCTCTGCTGATCTTGTCATGCAGTCTTTCTGTCACACATCGGCTTATCCAAAACCAGTAGACGTTAACACTCACCATACACTTCCGGACTTTATTATGAACCGCGGTGGTGTATCTCTTCGTCCTGGTGACGGTATTATCCACTCATGGCTAAACCGTATGCTACTACCGGATACTGTCGGTACGGGTGGTGACTCACATACTCGTTTCCCTCTGGGTATTTCATTCCCAGCAGGCTCGGGCTTGGTTGCCTTTGCAGCTGCGACAGGCGTTATGCCGCTAGACATGCCAGAGTCAATCTTGGTTCGTTTTAAAGGTGAAATGCAACCGGGTATTACACTGCGTGATCTTGTTCATGCCATCCCTTACTACGCGATTCAGCAAGGTCTACTAACGGTAGAGAAAGCGGGCAAGATCAACGAATTTTCTGGCCGTATCCTTGAGATTGAAGGCTTAGAAACGCTAACGGTTGAGCAAGCATTTGAGCTTTCTGATGCATCTGCAGAGCGTTCGGCGGCAGGTTGTACTGTGAAATTGTCTCAAGAGTCGATCGAAGAGTACTTAAACTCTAACATCGTGATGCTGAAGTGGATGATCTCTGAAGGCTACGGTGATCGCCGTACTATCGAGCGCCGCATTACAGCAATGCAAGAGTGGCTAGCAAACCCTGAGCTGATGCAAGCAGATAAAGACGCTGAATACGCACATGTGATTGAAATCGATATGTCTGAAATCAATGAGCCAGTACTATGTGCACCGAATGACCCAGATGACGCTCGTTTGTTGTCTGAAGTACAAGGCACAGCGATTGATGAAGTGTTCATCGGTTCTTGTATGACGAACATCGGTCACTTCCGCGCAGCAGGTAAATTGCTTGATAAGTTCAATGGCCAGTTAGCAACGCGCCTTTGGGTAGCGCCACCAACAAAGATGGATAAAGACCAACTGATTGAAGAAGGCTACTACGGTATCTTCGGACGTGCAGGGGTTCGTATTGAAACGCCAGGGTGTTCACTTTGTATGGGTAACCAAGCGCGTGTTGCAGATAAATCAACAGTAATGTCGACTTCAACGCGTAACTTCCCGAACCGTCTGGGTACTGGTGCGAATGTTTACCTGTCGTCAGCTGAGCTAGCTGCAGTAGGTGCAATTCTAGGTAAGATTCCAACCAAAGAAGAATACCTAGAATACGCGAAGCAAATCGACGCTACGGCAACGGATACGTACCGCTACTTGAACTTCCATAAAATGGATCAATACACCAAGAAAGCGGACGAAGTGATCTTCCAAGAGCCGGCATAATCAGAAATGCACAATTCAAAAGCACCTCACATGAGGTGCTTTTTTTATGGGAGCAATTCGCTATACTCGCACCAAATTGATACGAAATAGGCAATCTCGGTGGAATTTGAATTCATTCGTAACACGTTGATGGGCGAGTACTACGTAAAATGTAGCATGGGACATGAGATTGTAGGGCGCTGGTTGCAAGAAGAAATTGGCAAAGATCCGATGAAGATTGCACAAGTTGAAAAGCTAATTGAGCAGTCATTTTTAGCGCCTTCTCAGGAGCATAACCTAACAGGCACGGAAATTAGCTTGATGATTCAGGGCGACGAAGTTCTTGTACAAGAAAACGCATTAGCCCATGAATATGATGTCGAGATGGAAAGTGAGTTCGACTTCTACAATGCAGAAAGTACAGCAAGTTGTGGGATAGAGGATTTCATGACACTTATCGAACAATGGAAAGACTTTTTGAACATTTAATGCACAGTTTTGGGTAACTTCTCTGCCGTTGCTTTAAATTTGTGAAAAGGGCGCACCGATATGGTGCGCTCTTTTTGTTTATAGATATGTAAATTGAGGTTAGCTTTTATTATTCAATGACTTAAAAACTTGGCACGTAGATTGGATTATAAGAAGTGTTTCAGGATGAAAGCTTCGGAGATAACTCAATGAAAATAATCAATGCCATTATTAAGCCGTTTAAATTAGACGATGTACGAGAAGCATTGGCTGATGTCGGTATCGAAGGGATGACAGTATCAGAAGTTAAAGGGTTCGGTCGTCAAAAAGGTCATACGGAATTGTACCGCGGTGCAGAGTATCAAGTTGATTTCCTACCAAAGGTGAAAATTGAAATCGCGACTCACGCAGACAATGTAGATCGTGTTGTTGAAGCAATTACAAAAGCTGCGCAAACCGGAAAAATCGGCGACGGTAAAATTTTTGTTTACGATCTGAACCAAGCGGTGCGTATCCGAACTGGCGAAATGGACGCAGAAGCACTTTAAGAATTCAAAGGATTGGAGATACTTATTATGGAATTAACAACAACAGTAACCGAGTTACGTTACGCACTTGACACCTTTTTCTTCCTCATTTCCGGTGCGTTGGTAATGTGGATGGCAGCAGGCTTTGCGATGCTAGAGGCTGGCCTTGTGCGCTCTAAAAACACAACAGAAATTCTTACGAAGAACATCTGTTTGTACGCCATCGCATGTACGATGTTTCTGATCGTCGGTTATAACATCATGTATGTCGATAATGGAGAAGGAGGCTGGTTACCTTCATTTGGTACGCTAATTGGTACTCAAGGTGAAGGGGCCGACCACTCTTTAGAGTCTGACTTCTTCTTCCAAGTTGTCTTCGTTGCAACTGCCATGTCCGTCGTTTCTGGTGCGGTAGCTGAGCGCATGAAGCTTTGGTCTTTCTTGATTTTCTCTGCGATTTTAACTGCGTTTATCTATCCAATGGAAGGTTACTGGACATGGGGTGGAGGCTTCCTAGCAGAAGCTGGATTTAGTGACTTTGCGGGTTCTGGTATCGTACATATGGCAGGTGCTTCTGCTGCTCTAGCTGGTGTGTTACTGCTTGGCGCGCGTAAGGGTAAGTACGGTAAAAATGGTGAAATTTATCCGATTCCAGGTTCTAACATGCCTTTGGCAACGTTGGGTACTTTTATCCTTTGGTTTGGCTGGTTTGGATTTAACGGTGGCTCTCAGTTGATGGTTTCAGATTTTGAGAATGCTACAGCGGTTGGTCAGATCTTTCTAAACACTAACGCAGCAGCGGCTGCCGGTGCAATTGCGGCGCTATTCGTTTGTAAAACTACTTGGGGTAAAGCCGATTTAACGATGATTCTCAATGGCGCGCTAGCTGGCTTGGTTGCCATCACTGCAGACCCTCTATCGCCATCACCACTGTACGCGGTTGCGATTGGTGCAGTGTCGGGTGCACTAGTTGTATTCAGTATCATTGCTCTAGATAAACTTAAAATTGACGATCCAGTAGGTGCTATCTCAGTTCACGGTGTGTGTGGTTTCTTCGGCCTAATGGTAGTGCCACTGAGCAACGGTGATGCAACGTTTGGTGCACAGCTTTTAGGTGCCGTAGTTATCTTTGCTTGGGTATTTGGTGCCAGCCTAGTTGTGTGGGCAATCTTGAAAGCAACCGTTGGGATTCGCGTTACAGAAGATGAAGAAATGGAAGGTATGGACATGCATGATTGTGGTGTTGGTGCTTACCCAGAGTTTGTTACGGTGAAATAATCATTAGCTTGTAATAAATGGTTACACACTTAACACAATAAAACCTGCTCCGATGAGCAGGTTTTTTAATATTCGTCATTGTCTTCTTATTGAACATACATATAATAACGCAACTGATAAACGTTATCATTAGCATGGTAAAGGATTAAACAATGAAAAAACTGCTAACTCTTTCAGCACTAACTTGCGCTACTCTAGCTCCAACAGCAATGGCTGCTGAAGAAGTGAACGTCTACTCTTACCGTCAACCTTTCCTAGTTGAACCTATGTTCAATGAGTTCACTAAAGAAACTGGCATCAAAGTAAACGTAAAATTTGCTAAAAAAGGCTTAGCAGAAAAGCTAGCTCAAGAAGGTGAGTACAGCCCTGCTGACGTTATTCTTACGACAGACATCAGCCGTCTAGCTGAACTGACAAACAAAGGTTTAGTTCAGAAAGTCGATAGCAAAATCATTGAAGAAAACGTACCTGCTCAATACCAAGATAAAGAGAATGAGTGGTTTGCTCTAACTCTACGTTCTCGTAGCGTTTATTCATCACGTGATCGCGTAGGTAAACTAGGCGCAGATTTCAACTACGCAGACTTAGCTAAGCCAGAGTTCAAAGGTAAAATTTGTACTCGTAGCGGTAAGCACCCGTACAACGTTTCTCTAGTTTCAGCAATGATTGCTCACAATGGCGAAGCAGAAACCAAAGAGTGGTTGGAAGGTGTGAAAGCAAACCTTGCTCGCAAACCACAAGGCAACGATCGTGCACAAGTTAAAGCGATCAAAGAAGGCCTATGTGATGTTTCTCTGGGTAACAGCTACTACCTAGGTAAAATGGTTAACGACAAAGAGCAAAAAGCTTGGGCTGATGCAGTTTACATCAACTTCCCTAACCAAGAGACTACAGGCACTCACGTGAATATCTCTGGTATGGCGATGGCTAAGTACTCTCCAAACAAAGACAATGCTGTGAAGCTAATGGAATTCCTAACGGGTGACAAAGCGCAGCAAATGTACGCAGAAGTTAACTACGAGTACCCAGTTAAAGAAGGCGTGAAGCGTTCTGAGCTTGTGGAATCTTGGGGTGACTTTAAAGCAGACAAGCTTTCTCTAGACGATATTGCAGCCAACCACGAAGCGGCAATTAAGCTATTAGATGAAGTGAAATTTGACCTTTAATTCCTTGTGGGGGTATAACAGTACCCCCATTTGATTAAAGGATATGAGATGTATTTGCAACAGCATTTGTATTTCATACAGCCTTGCAGTAATTAGGCGATGAAAGATAAACACTCTTTATGGAAAACCAGTAGTGGGGTAATAACTCTGCTACTGGTTTTGCCGATCTTAGCGATCTTCTACACCGCAATTGGTGAAACGGATGATTTGTTTGCTCATTTAATGGCAACGGTCATGCCGACTTATATTTTTAACACGGTTGCGCTAACTGTTGGCGTAATGGTGCTGTCCTTAATTCTTGGTATTCCAAGCGCTTGGATAATGGCCATGTGTAAACTGCCGACCGAAAAATGGTTGCAGTGGGCATTGGTGCTACCTCTTGCAATGCCAGGTTATATCATTGGTTATATTTTTACTGATTGGTTTGATTTTGCAGGCCCGATTCAGATCTTTTTGCGTGATGTAACCGGATGGGGACCTGGCGAGTATTGGTTCCCTGACATTCGTACGTTGCCTGGTGCGACCTTTGTGTTGGCTTTGGTGTTGTATCCTTACGTGTATTTATTGTGCCGGGCTGCGTTTATGGAGCAAAATGTATCTTTATTGCAAAGCGCGCGTTTGCTCAAGTGCTCTCCATGGGAAAGCTTTTGGCGCATCTCGATGCCGTTAGTAAGACCCTCTATCGCAGTAGGTTTATCATTGGTCGCAATGGAGACCATCGGTGACTTTGGTACGGTAAGTTACTTCGCGGTGAATACGTTAACCACAGCGGTCTACGATACTTGGTTGGGGTACTCTAATCTTAATGCGGCAGCCAAGATTTCTGCCATGATGCTCGTCATTGTAGTACTGCTTCTTAGTGCCGAACGATACAGCCGCCGTAAACAAAAGCTTTTTCAAAGCCAATTTAACAGTCACGAAGATTTTCGTTACGAGTTGACGGGCTGGAAAAAGTGGACCGCACTGGTTTGGTGTTGGGGCTTGGTTTCAGTCGCTTTTATTTTGCCGCTACTACAGCTGATTGATTATGCGATCACTTATTTTGCGCAGAGTTGGACCTCAGAGTTTCGTGAATACGCATGGAATAGCTTAGTTGTGTCTGTTATTGCTGCGATTATTGGTGTTGCTGTCGCACTGATCGTTAACTTTACCCATCGAGTCAGTGGTAAACGAGAAAGCTTGGCATTTATGCGTCTTTCTTCTATGGGCTATGCAGTACCAGGAACGGTACTAGCCATCGGTGTGATGGTCGCTGTGCTGTTTATGGATCATCGTGTCAACGATGTTGCTAAAGCCATGGAGTGGGGAAGGCCGGGACTTATCTTTTCTGGTTCCATGTTCGCACTAGTATTTGCCATGGTTGTGCGCTTTTCCGCGGTAGCGATTGGTAGTATCGAAAGTAATTTAAATAAAATTTCTCCGTCGTTAGATATGGCATCGCGCACTATGGGTTGTAAGCCCAATGCCATGCTGTGGCGCGTGCACTTTCCGCTGGTTAAGCGCGGTGCACTGATTGCGGCTTTATTAGTGTTTATCGAGTCGATGAAAGAGCTTAATGCGGCTTTGTTACTTCGTCCGTTTAACTTTGAAACACTAGCCACATACGTTTATAACTTCGCCTCGGATGAGCATTTAGAATTGGCCGCTTTGCCAGCGGTTCTGTTGGTTCTTGTTGGGTTGATCCCGCTTGTTGTTGTTAACCGTTCACTGGAGCAAAATCACTGATGAGCTGTGCATTATCAATTAAAAACCTAACGTGCCAATATGACGATCAAACTGTACTCGAATCATTGTCTCTTGAGGTAGAACAAGGGCAGATTGTCTGTTTGCTAGGAGCCAGTGGCTGTGGGAAAACAACACTATTAAAGGCCGTTGCGGGATTATTGCCGTTAACGTCAGGCGAAATGAGTCTAAATTGCGTCACAATTGATGATGGGGAAAACTGGTTGCCGCCAGAACAGCGTAATATCGGGATGATTTTCCAAGATTACGCACTTTTTCCTCACTTGACGGTGGAGCAAAACATTGCCTTTGGCTTAAAGCAGTGCTCGACAAAAGAGAAAAATGCCAAAGTTCAAGAGATGTTAGAACTCGTGCATCTTCAAGGTTATGGCGATCGTTATCCTCATCAATTGTCTGGTGGACAGCAGCAGCGTGTTGCGATTGCTCGCTCATTAGCTTACAGCCCAGACTTATTGTTACTTGATGAACCGTTTTCTAATATTGATACGCAAGTTCGCCATGAGTTGATAAGTGAGATCCGTAAGATTTTTAAGGCCCAAGGTGTGACTGCCATTTTTGTTACGCATAGCCGTGAAGAGGCTTTTGCTTTCGCCGATAAAATGGCAGTGATGAACAATGGAGTCATCGAGCAATATGGCACAGCATCTGAGCTTTACTACCAGCCTTCAAGTAAATTTGTCGCTGATTTCTTAGGTGGTGGCAGTTACCTTGCTGCTAAACGGGTTTCGAATTCAGAATATGAAACCCACTTGGGCGTGGTTGAAGCCACGGCTCAACAAGATATTCCAGTACAGGCGGAGTGCTCTTTACTGCTAAGACCGCAGCATGTGCAAATTCAATCCGATGAAGATAGTTCGGTAACCGTATTGGAACAGCATTTTATGGGTGATCACTGCCGTTATGTGATTAACGCGAATGGTGACCGTTTGTTAGCTACAGCTTCGCAAGCATTAAATATAGGTGAGTCCGTCGCGGTGAAAATTGAAACGCAAGGCGTCCTGGCATTTGCTTAACGCTCCTGAGTATCTTTTCTATCTCGTTTACGACTTCCCAACATACAATAAAAAAGCCCGGCTGTGGAGCCGGGCAAGTGCTCTTCTCCTGTTGATGAGCGCCTTTTCAGACAGCGTTGACTCTCATCATAGTGCTCGAAGCGGGCACAAGGTTCAGTTATAAAGACAAGAAGTCTTTAAACTGTTGAAGAACACGTTCCGCAGTGTCCTTATCTTGCATCTCTGCAAAAATTCGTAGCAGTGGCTCAGTGCCAGAGAAGCGAGCGATGATCCAACCGCCGTTCTTGAAGTAGACTTTCGCACCATCTTCATAGCTGACTTTTTCGATTTCAAACTCAAACTCAGGCAACTGCTTTTCAACATAAATCTTGTTGAACAGTACGTCTTTTTGCGCTGGTTTGAACTTGCAATCGCCTTCTGCCATGTAGGCATAGCCGTACTTGCCGTAGATTTCATCCAGCAACTCAGACAGCTTCTTGCCGGTTACTGAAATCATTTCTACCAATAGGCTTGATGCGAATACGCCGTCTTTACCTTTGATGTGGCCGCGAATGGTTAGGCCACCAGAGCTTTCCCCGCCAATCAGTGAGTCATCCGCTTCCATTTGGGAGCTGATGTGCTTAAAGCCTACAGGAACCTCAAAGCATTTCTCGCCATGATCTTCGGCGACTTTATCGAGAAGGTGGGTGGTTGCGATGTTACGTACCACGGAGCCTTTCCAGCCTTTGTATTCAAGTAGGTAGTAGTAAAGCAGCAGTAGCACTTCATTTGGATGAATGAAGTTACCTTTTTCGTCGATAATACCAAGACGGTCCGCATCGCCATCAGTACCGATGCCAATATCGTAACCTTGCTCTTTCACTAGGTGCATCAAACGGTAGAGTGTTGCAGCGCTTGGCGAAGGCATTAACCCACCGAAGTCTGGGTTTTTGCCATCGTTAATCACATCAACGTCACAGCGGCCGTTGATTAATACGGTTTGCAGTGCGTTTTTCGCGACACCAAACATTGGGTCGATCAAAACACGTAAATTCGCCTTCTTGATCGCTCCGATGTCGATAAAGTCGATGATTGAGTCAACGAATTCGTTCATCGGATTGATGATTTCAATCAGCTTATCTTCAACCGCTTGTTCAAAGTCGACGCTTTTTACATCTTGCGCAGTGAGCGCGTCTATTTGTGATTCGATTTTTTGGGTGATGATTTCATCTGCGTCACGACCACCTTCAATGAAGACTTTAATGCCGTTGTAATCGGCAGGGTTGTGTGATGCGGTAATACATGCCGAGTATGCGCAGCCCATTTCTTTCGCTTTAAACATTACGATAGGTGTTGGGACAAATTTGTCGATAAAGCTAACCATAATGCCGTTTGCTGCTAGAACTTCAGCGAACCAACGACCTGCTTTATCGGAAAGAAAACGACGGTCATAGCCAATCACAAAACCGCGATCAGCAACCGATTCGTTATTCGTGATGTTTGCAACTGCTTGGGCAACCAAGCGTACGTTATCTTTGGTGAACTCCTCACCAATAAATGCACGCCAACCGCCTGTACCAAATTTGATCATGATTCGATCCTCGATAAGAGCGGCATCCCACCGCGTCTTAAATCTTTGCTAGCGAACCGATGCACTTGTAAAACATAAATGCACCGGATAAATCAAAAGGGGAGAAGGACTCCCCCAAAAGATGATTAACCTAGAGTAACGATAACTTCGTTTACTGAACCTTCCGCTTGAACTGGTACAGATGCACCATTTACAGCTTCACCGTTCACGGTAATCGACTTAACGCCTTTGCTTACTGAGTCTGGGTTAACGACTTTGATGTTGTACGTTGCTCCTAGCCATTGGCGAGTCACTTCGAAACCAGGCCAGTTCGTTGGGATACATGGATCGATAGTTAGGCCATCGAAGCCTGTACGCACACCAAGAATAAAGTTGGTAACAGCGAAGTAAGCCCAGCCTGACGTACCTGTTAACCATGGGTGGTTTGCACGACCGTGGTCTTGGTGGTCACGACCCATGATGAACTGAACGTATGAGTATGGTTCTGCAATACGTTTTTCGATGATGTCGTTCTGGTTGTATGGGTTTAGCGCATCGTAGAACTTCATTGCACGATCACCACGACCCAGTTTCGCTTCAGCTACCCAAGCCCATGGGTTTGGATGCGAGAATATCGCACCGTTCTCTTTTACGCCTTGGTAAACACGAGTTACGAAGCCGATATCATCATTCGGTGTTGCAAAAGATGGTGAGTTTAGGTGAAGGCCGTATTCAGAGAACAGGTTCTCATCGACAGCGTCCATCGCTTTTTCGCCGCGCTCTTGAGATACCGCACCAGAAAGTACCGCAAGTGTGTTTGACTCTAGGTGTACTCGGCCTTCCGCTTGTTGCGCAGTACCGATCTTGTCGCCATTCTTCGTCAGACCACGGATGTACCAACCGCCTTCGTCATCCCAAAGGTGGGTTTCACACGCTTCACGAACGTTTGCTGCCATCACCGTGTATTTTTCAACGTCGGCTTGTTTACCTAGGTATTTCGCTAGGTCGATGAACTCCTGCAGTGCCCAGAAATGTAGGAACGACACCATTGACGATTCGCCGCCACCTAGGTTCAGACAGTCGTTCCAGTCTGCACGCAGACCTTTACAGATACCGGTTTGACCTACGTATTCAGCCGAGAAGTCTAGCGCGGCTTTCATGTGGTCATAAACCGTTGCATCGCCACCGTCGGCGTAAGGGATCACTTCGTCGAAGAAGCTGTGCTCACCGGTTTCCATCACGTACTTACAGATGGTTGGAACTAGCCATAGATGGTCATCGGAACAAGTGTCTTCGATGCCGTGAATTTTGTCTTCATCAGAAGGTGTTGGAACTACGGTTGGAGACTTCGATGGTTTAACATCAGCTTTTTCTGGATCAAACCAATCTGGATCGAATAGGTGTAGACCGTAGCCCGCTTTTACTTGGCCACGCAGTAGGTCAACGATACGTTTGCGCGTCATTGCTGGGTTAGCGTGAGGAACTGAGATTGCATCTTGCGCTGTATCGCGGTAACCAAGACCAGTACGGCCTCCCACCTCGATGAATGAAGCAAAGCGAGACCACACCACACACGTTTCCGCTTGGTATAACGTCCAAGCGTTGATCATGGTATCTAGACCTTCGTTTGGTGATTTCACTTGGAACTTGCCACAACGCTCATCCCAGTGTGCTTTGATACCCGCAAATGCGTTGTCGACTTCTGCAAGGTCTTGGTACTTAGCACGCAGACGCTCTCCGTTGCCTTTACCGATACCGAGAATGTAAGCAAAGCGAACTTCTTCACCCGGCTGAATAGTAAATTGCTTATGCAAAGAGCCACAGTGGTTGTAACAAGTTTGCGCTGTATTGAAACACTTACCTTGTTCTACCGCTAACGGGTTTGCTTCGTCACGGTATAGGCCTAGGAAGCTGTCACGTTGGCCGTCGTATGAATCTGGGGCAAATGTTGAAGCTAGGTAGTAGAAGCCTTCGAAATCGTTGGTGTTGTAGTACAGGTCGTACTCTATCACGCCTTCGTTGTAAGCCGTACCTGCCGAGTACAGAGACATCTGATGGTTTTGGTTATCAGATTGAATGTGGCTGAATGAGAACTCAACAAATGAGAATGCACTGATCGTACGTGGTTTGTCAGAGGTGTTTTTAATCACTACATCCCAGATTTCAGCGTCTTCGCCTTTTGGCACGAACAGAGTTTTTGTTGCGGTAATACCGCTGTATTCACATTTGAACTTAGAGTAAGACAAGCCGTGACGAACTTCGTAGTTTGCTTCGTCTAGGCTCTTCGCAACTGGTTGCCAAGAGATTGACCAGTAATCACCTGTCTCATCATCACGCAAGTAAACGTAGTGTCCTGGGCGATCGAATGTCGCATTTGGACGGAATTTAGTAACACGGTTGTATTCTGGAGAGTTGTAGAACGAGTAGCCACCCGCGTTGTGCGAGATAACCGTACAGAACTTCTCAGTACCTAGGTAGTTGGTCCATGGTGCTGGTACGTCAGGGCGAGTGATGACGTATTCGCGATTCTCGTTATCGAAATAGCCGTATTTCATTTGTGTCTTTCCTTTTTACGAAGCTGCATCAGCAGCCAAAATTTAAAAACTCTTCAAGCGTGATGTTTCGACATCAGTTTTGTATTACTTCCACGGTTTACGGTAATTCACTCCCTGCAAATCAAGCAGAGGTAGATGGCCTTTCAAGCGTGATAAATAGTCGGTCCAATCTCGGTGTTGTTTGTCTGTCCAACATGCTTCTGCCATTGCAGTTAAACGAGGGAAGATCATGTAGTCCATGCGAGGTTGGTTATTGATAATTTCGCACCATAATGCTGTTTGAATGCCCCAAATGCGCTTACGTATTGGGTCGTCAGCAGGCACTTCAGCGAGCGGCTCGTAGTTGTAAGCTTTTTCTAGTGGCAGTGGGTTTGCCCAGTCCACGCCCGGTTCTTCAGGTGCGTAGTCTTGGGTCATATCTAGGTAAGTGGTTTGTGCTGGTTGCAGCACCACATCAAAGCCTTGGCGAGCACAGTTCAAGGCCGCTTCTTCGCTTAGCCATGAGTAGATCACCGTATCTTTACTGACTTTGTCGCCGTGTTGAGCTTCTTCCCAGCCCAGCATGCGTTTGCCCAATTTACGAAGTTTGTCTTCGGCATAACGCAAGAAGTGTCCTTGCAAATCTTTGTAGTCGCTGTAACCCAGTTGTTCCATTAGTGCTTGGCATGCTGGGCTTTTTGACCATACGCCGTTAGGTACTTCGTCGGCACCAATATGAACGTAAGGCGCAGGAAAAAGCGCAGAGACTTCTTCTAGCACTTTGTCGATAAATTCATAACTCCCCGGCAGAGCAGGGTTAATGACGTTGTCGTTGTAATGCTGAATACTGCGGTATTCGGTGGTATCTTCCGCTTCTACCAATAGGTGTGGTAACGACTTGATGGCGGCTCGGCAATGACCAGGTACATCAATTTCAGGAATGATGGTGATGCCGCGTTGCGATGCAAATTCGATAACGTCTTTGATGTCTTCTTGTGTGTAGAAGCCGCCGTAACGTTCATCAAAGTGCGTGTACTGTGGTTCATTGATCTCATCCAATCCGCGCCAAGCACCAATATCGGTCAGTTGAGGCAGTGATTTGATTTCAATTCGCCAACCCTCATCGTCGGTAAGATGCCAATGGAACGTATTGAACTTGTAATGAGCCAGTTGGTTGATCAAGCGTTTGACTTGCTCAACGGAGTGAAAATGACGAGCACAATCCAGCATCATACCGCGGTAACGAAAGCGTGGCCTGTCCTTGATTGAACAGCAAACTACTTCCATTGAGTTAGGTTGATCGCCAACTTTGATTAGTTGTAATAACGTTGCACAAGCATGGGTAAAACCAGACGAAGATCCTGCTTCAATTTTGATTGACTCTTCGGCTACTTTCAGTTTGTAAGCACCTTCATCCAAGGTTGGGTTGCCTTTGAAGATGATCTGACTGCCATTGTCTGATGCGAACTCAAATTGGTGAATGCGCTTAAGCTCTTCAAGTAGCCATTCTTTAGCTGAATTGGCCAGGCTTGAATAAACCGCGACGCCAGCATGATGGTCAAAGCTAAAATAGTGATCGCTGACCTCAATATGGTTTGGTTTTGGCAGCAAGGGTTGTGCATGGGTTAAACTTGCAGGAATCTCACTGCGTTCACGGTATGGTGAAGCTAATACGATAGGCGTGACATCCACTTGTGCGCGCTGTGGGTTTCCATCAACGACAAAGTTGATCATCGCTTCGTTAAAGCCATCCGAGTAATAACGGAATGGGTTCGAACCAATACTGAATTCACAGTAATAGTGATGGTTGGCAGCCAGTACCAGCCCTTCTGGCTTAAGTGTGCAAAAACTACCAATTTGAGTCAGTTGACCATTTGAAACGCTGTCTGGAAGAATGTAACGATCGAAAGCGAAAGTTAAGCTCCAGCTGTTTAGGTCTTGGTCGCTCAAGTTATGAAAGGTGAGGCCAAAGCGGCAGTTTTGTTTCTGCTCAGAAAGGACTACGAGATCAACACGATATTCCATATCTACTCCTACGCCGCACTGAGCGAGTAAAGGTTATGTTCTGGTTTGCCAGCAAACATAATTGCGCCTTCAATCGCGTCAAACTGTGGCTCAACAATCCATTGCTGAACTGGTGGTGAAAGCCAACGTACAATGCGTTCAGCTATGCTGCCCATTAAACAAATACGTGTTGCGCCGCGCTTGTTTAATGCCACGAGAAACATTTCTATATCCGCTGCGGTTTGCTTCAGCATTTCAATGGCCAGTGCATCGCCTTGTTCCGCATGTTGGAAAATAGCCGGAGAAAACTGCCCATAATCACGAGGAAGCGCCTGTTTTGACCACGCCACCACGTTGTCGACCTCATTTCCGAAATGCGTCATAACGTGTTGTGCTAGGGGCGTTTTTTCTCTGATGCCATCTTCAGCTAACAAAACTTGCTGAACTAGGCGTAGCCCCATCACTGCGCCGCCACCTTGATCCGAAATAGGGAACTCACGACCACCGACAACGTGTTGCTCCAATCCTTTAAGGTAGATGCCACAAGAACCGGTTCCCGCAATCATGATTGCGCCATCTTCGCCATTGTGCGCACCAACGCACGCACCGTAAGCATCGGTATTCAGAGTTATACTGGCAAATGGATGAGGAAGAGACATGAAGGCTTGCCAAGATGCTTTGTGCTCTGCGCCAGCAAGGGCTAAGCCGACGTGCATCGACGCGAAATCTTGTTGTGTTAGACCGCCTTGCTCGGTAGCCGAAGTGATGGATTCAAGAATCGAAGCCATTGCTATTTCAGCACCTAGCATGATGTTGGCACTGCCGCTTTTGGCCTCGCCAAGAAAATTACCTTGTGAATCTTTAATCCTGGCTCGACATGACGTGCCGCCACCATCGATACCGACAAAATACATTCCCATGATTATTCTTCCTTCATATTTTTAGAGGTCGCCAACTGAGAAACATGCTGAGCTTGACTGATTATCGCGAGTAAGTACCAAGCGCCATGCGGGATCCATTGTTCGCCCCAGCGCCAGTTTTGTAACACGTCTTCTTTTTGTGCTGGTGGGTTAAATGCAATGTCTTCCTCGTCTTCAAAGCCGCCAGTGGTTCCGTTACACACGCCACCTTTTGCGTTGAAGAAACCATATTGAGGGAGGTAATCAGGGTTGTTACGACCATGGCCATCTAGCATGCACATGTCGTATGGGTTTAAGCCTACAACCCAGTTCAATGCATCTTGAGCAAACACAGAAAGTTGTTGCTGTACTTCTTGCGACGCTATATGCGGTTGAGCAAGGTACGCCATGGTCGCGAGTGAGCCAAGTCGAGCATTCTCGCCTTGCCACCAATAGCCGGATTCATTGTTGTGTGCGACAAAAAATGCCTCGCGTTTTGACTCATTTACGCCTTTAACATATTGGCGAGGGTAACCGAATGGGTTGATCACTTTATTCGATATTGTGATCTCAAACTCACACGCTAGGTTGACGATACGTTTTACTGATTCCGCTCGTGCTGAGTCGTCTTCAATAGATAGATATTCGCATAGGGCAATAACTGGTAGACCAGCTTCGGCTGCGTGAAAGTATGGACGGCTGCCGTCTTGGTTTGCTGACCAAAAGTGTTGAATCTGCTCGTCGCTCATTTGGCGTGCAACTAAACGTTGCGCCCACAAACGGCTCTCTTCCAAGTAGCGAGTTTCTTTGGTTGCTTTAAACAGTTCTACACAAGCCAGTAGCGCACAGTATTCGTCGATAATGTTTTCTTCCCCATCATTGAGGTACTGCGTATTGTGCTCTTTTAAGTGCCAGTAACCATTTTCGGCAGCGTTGCGGTATTTTTGTTGATCGTATTCACCGTGAACACTTAAACGCGACGCTGCCGCTAGCGCTGCAATGGCGACACCGCCACCTTGTCGAAAGCCTGCTTGATAGTCGTCAAATTTGTGACCAAGTTGAGTTTCGTACGCGCAAATCTCGCGTTGCGCAGTATCTTTGCTCCACTTGTCAAAGACCGTCATGTAGAAAAAGCCTTTTTCGTTTTGCATACGCACAAGAAAGTCTGCACCGAACAGGGCTTCTTCAATCAGACGTGTACGTGTGAAAGCTGCAATGTCTTCGCTTCCTTCAAGCAATGAAACCCCTTTTAGGATGTTCCAAACCACCATTGGGGTTTGTTGAGGATTCAAATAATTCGCGTATGAAAGGTGACTTAAATACTTGCTAACGTCTCCTGATGCGTCGTACCAGCCGCCGTGTACATCAACCTTTTTATTGGAGTTTAGTACTGGAAGTTGTCGATCTTGTTTATCGAAGATCCCGCCGCAACGTTGCGATTTGAAGTAGTGGATCACATCTGACAAAGTTTGATCCAACAGAATGTGTTCGCCAACGATGAAAGAGGAAGAGCGCGTATCTTCTACTTGCAAGAAATAGTCACCTGACGTTGTGAAAGAGGAAAAGTCGATGAGGTAGAAATAGCCCTGATGCCAGTTCGCCACTTTACCTTGTTCTTCAACCGCAAAAGTTGCCACGGTTTGCTCGCTAGTGGCACAAATCAATTGAGCAGTGTAAGAAGACAAGTGTGGTTGTTCGGTCTGGATAATGGCTTTCTTTGGGCCCAGACGTTCATAACCAATGTGGTTAGTCAGTAGCAGCATTCAATGTCTCCGGGAAACGATAAAAACAGGAATGGGTCAGGCTGAACCTGACCCTCGTTATGATTAATCTTCAAATAAGTAACAGCGGACAAAGTGGTTGTCGGACAGTTGAGTGACGCCCGGTAGTCGTTCGCGACATTTGTCGGTAGCGTGTACACAACGTCCAGCAAATGGACAGCCGACAGATTCTGGTGTCCAAAGTGGGATTTCCCCTTTGTTGCCTTTCAGTTTCTCGTGAATAGACTTCGATGGATCTGGAACCGCAGATACCAACAGTTGCGTATATGGGTGTTGAGGATCGTGAATGATTTCTTCAGTATCGCCCCATTCAACCATGTGACCTACGTACATGACCGCGAGATCTTCAGCAATGTAACGCGCTGTTGCGATGTCGTGAGTGATGTAAAGCAGAGACATTTGTTTCTCGAACTTCATCTCTTCCATCAAGTTCAGAACACCGGCACGGATTGATACATCGAGCATCGATGTTGGCTCATCCGCCAATACCACTTCAGCACCAACTGCGATGTTACGAGCTAGGTTTACACGTTGACGCTGACCGCCAGATAGCTGGTGCGGGAACTTTTGCGCCGTTTCTTTTGGTGGAATAAGACCAACTTGTTCAAGTAGGTCGTACACACGCTCTTCCAGTTCTTTCTTGTTGCCCGGTGCTACTTTCTTATGAATCAGCAGCGGGCGCGCAATATGGTGGAAGATATTGTGCGTTGGGTTTAGCGAGCCAAACGGGTCTTGCCACACCATTTGTACACCTTCACGGTAGGTCATTAAATCGTGACGAGAGGTGATGTCTTGGATATCACGACCTTTGTATTCAATGATGCCATCGGTTGGTGCGTACATTTTTGCAATCATTTTTGCAGTAGTAGACTTACCTGAACCAGATTCACCTACCACTGACAAGCCGCGGCTCTTGTACATTTTGAAAGAGACGTCGTTGATTGCGCGCATCTTAGATTGTTTGATTGAGTTACTGTTTAAAGGGAAGTCCTTAACGACATTTTTACCCTCAATCAGCAGTTCGCCGAATTGTTTGCTCATAATTCTCTCCAGTGTAATTTTTGTTCTTAGCTAGCGTTTTTTTGTTGTTAAACCTTAGCTTGAGCAATGGTGTCGCCGTACAAATGGCAATTTGAGAGGCGACCTGGTTCAATTTGACGTAATTGGGTTGGTACACGTGTACATGCTTCATGTACGCGGTCGCAACGAGCTTGGAAGCGGCAGCCCTGTGGTACTTCTAGCAAGTTCAACGGGTTACCTGGAATACCAGTCAATTTGGTCTTTGGTCCAGTTAGTGGAGGGAAAGAGCTACCCAAACCTTTGGTGTAAGGGTGGTAAGGACTTTCCAGAATTTGCTTAGAAGGCGCGACTTCAATCAACTCACCTGAGTACATGATGCCGATACGATCCGAGAACTCGACCATCAATGACAAGTCATGTGTGATGAACAGAATTGAGAAACCAAACTCTTCTTTAAGCGCGTAAATTTTTTGTAGAATCTCACGTTGAACTACCACGTCTAGTGCCGTTGTAGGTTCATCCATGATGATCATTTTTGGGTTCAGAGCCAAAGCGATAGCAATAACCAGGCGTTGACGCATACCGCCAGAGAATTGGTGTGGGTAATCGCTTAGTCGGCTAGGGTGGATATCAACGATTTCCAATAGACCTTCAGCGCGTGTTTTTGCTTGAGCGCGAGTCATATTGGTATGACGCATGATGACGTCACAGAACTGCTCTTCCATGGTTAGAACAGGGTTCAAAGCGTTCATCGCACTCTGGAATACCATCGACATTTCACTCCAGCGGAACGCTTGCATGCGATCATCGCTGTACTGAAGGATATCTTCACCGTTGAAGATAACCTCACCACCTGTGATAAACGCTGGCGGCTTATGAAGGCGCATTAGTGAGAAGGCAACAGTGGATTTACCACAGCCAGATTCACCAGCCAGACCGAATACTTCACCGGGTGCAATGTCGAAGCTCACGTTGTTACAGGCGCGGACATCGCCCGCGTCTGTGATGTAGTCTACGCATAGGTTACGGATGGAAATTAGTGGTGCAGTCATGATTATTTATCTCCGCTCCATAGTGCATTTTGTGGTGCCAGTTCAGGCTCACGCTCTTTCTTGTCTTTTGCTGCTAGTTTTTTCCAGCGTTTCATGCCTTTGTGAGAACGAAGTTGAGGGTTCGCAATTTCGTCAACGGCAAAGTTCAACAGAGCAAGACCAGTAACCAGTAATGTTAGGGCAATACAAGGTGCTAATACTTCCCACCATGCGCCAATCAGCATGGCTGATGAGGTTTGCACGTTGTAAAGCATGATGCCCCAACTGATCGTGTTGGCATCACCCAAACCTAGGAACGAAATGACCGCTTCAGTGTTGATCGCCAGCATTACTGAGCCAATGAAGCTCGCACCGACAATTGGGATAAGGTTTGGTAAAATCTCAACAAAGATGATGCGGAATGAAGACTCTCCCAATACTTCGGCAGCTTTAACGAACTCTTTCTCGCGTAGTGCCATAGTTTGAGAGCGGACAACACGTGCACCCCATGCCCAAGAAGTACCAGCGATAATCAAGGCAATGGTGAGTGGGCCTGCTTCACCGATAAAGGCCGCCAACACGAATAGCAATGGATACTGCGGAATTACTAACATGATGTTCATCGCGGCACTCAATACGTCATCCACTTTACCGCCGAAGTAACCTGCCGATATACCAATGACTGTTGCTAAGAAACACACGATGATGCCAGCACCAAAGCCTACACCCAGTGATACTCGTGCACCGTAAGCCACCTGCGACCAGATATCGCGACCCATTCGGCTAGTACCTAATACGTGGTCGGCCTTTTTAGACATAAGCAGTGTACGACGATCGTCTGCTAGGTTTTTAGCGACCCAACCATCAGGGTTGTTTTGTGCCTGTTTTACAACAAAGCTTGGGTATTCGTGTGGGTTACCGGTTCGCTTGTCTGGCGCATGCTTTGTAAGTAAAGGAGCGGCAATCGCAACGAACACGAACAGCGTAACAATGCCAAGACCAATGCGAGCAAATGCGTTACCTAAAATAAGTTTGAATAGTTCTTTCATGATTATTTGCCTCCCGTACGTAGGCGAGGGTCTAGAATCATGTACAGCATGTCAGCCATTAAGTTGAAGCACAGCATGAACATCGTCATGATAATTAACTGACCTTGAAGTACTTGGTAGTCACGAGCGTGAATTGCGTTCAATAGAACAGTACCTAGGCCTGGGTAGTTGAAAATCATCTCGATGATTAATTGACCTCCAATGGCCATACCTAAAGACATAGACAGTGCGGTAACACTTGGAAGTAGTGCGTTACGTGCGGCGTAATTAAAGACGACGCGGTTTTCACTCAGCCCTTTACCTTTAGCCATCGTGATATAGTCTTCGGCGAGAAGGTTGATCATGTTGTTACGCATGTTAACTAGGAAGCCACCAATTTGAACGATGGTTGCACAGAATAGAGGTAATACAGCGTGGTAACCCACGTTCTTGATGAACTCCCAGCTTGTCCAATCAGGAATAGTACCTGGCGTGTAAGCATAGCCAGATGGGAACCATTTCAGGCCAATCGCAAAGGTAAACAGCGCTAACATTGCGATAACCATTTGTGGAATAGCTTGAATGATCAATGTACCAGGCGTTACGAATGCATCGTACTTACTACCGCGCTTCCAGGCGGCAAAAATACCAAGGACAGAAGCGATGGAGAAAGAAAGTACAACCGCAGTACCAGCTAG
This sequence comes from Vibrio sp. 1069, assembly GCF_033340555.1. NCBI lineage: Bacteria > Pseudomonadati > Pseudomonadota > Gammaproteobacteria > Vibrionales > Vibrionaceae > Vibrio > Vibrio sp. 1069. The sequence continues at coordinate 60,062 of NZ_JAWOWP010000008.1, read as the reverse complement.
AAATAGTGACCAGCCAAATGCACTACCTAGTAAAGAATTAACTGAAAGTGGGTAGAACTGGATTGAGGTGCCCAATTCCCAACTTAGAATGTTTTTAATGTACGAGAAGTACTGAATGTAAATTGGCCCATCAACGAAACCGAGCAGTTCTTTCATTGCTGCGATTCGTTCTGGAGTCACCTGTACTGAAGCATTAGCAAACATCATGGTAACTGGGTCACCAGGCATTGCTCGCGGAATAATAAAGTTTAACGTCGCTGCAACTAAGAGCGCGACAAGATAGAACGACAAACGTCTTAAAAAATAACCCATAACTCACACCTTACTCACCCAGATTTTTTCCCTGTTTCTGGTTTCAGGTCGCTCCTAGCGAAATTTAGAGCGAAAAATCCCCTGACGACGAGCGCCACATGGTTTCGTTAACAAGGGATTTTTATAGGCGGCACACGGGATGTATGCCGCTTGAAATGAACTTCTACTTATTTAACTGGTTTTAGGTCCAGTACGTGAAGTAGACGCTCTGGGATACCTGCCCAAATGTTTGGACGGCCCTTAGGGTTTTCTTCGTTCCACCAACCAGTGAAGCGAGTTGTGTTGTATTGGTACATGTACGCGCCAGATAGCACAGGAATAGTTACTTGGTCCTGAGCAATGATCTTCTGAATGCCATGAGCGATCTCTAGCTGTTCTTGCTTATCTGCTGTCTTGTAGAAGCTGTTAAGAAGACCGTCTAGCTTATCGTTCTTGTAGAAGTGCATTGCAAAGCGAGGCATGCCGTCACCAGCTTGTAGCTTCGAGTTGTAGCCACTATCCCAGTACAAGTGTGGATCTGCACCGTGGAAGTAGTTGGTGTAAGCAACGTCGTAAGTACCTTCTAGCATTGCTTGGTTGTATACCGAGAAGTCTGGTGTACGAGCACGAGCTTTAATGCCCACTTCTGCTAGTTGCTCAACGGCTAGTTGTACTGTGTTGTTGAAGTCAGTCCAACCGTTTGGTGATTGAATTAGGAGCTCGAAAGACTTGCCAGATGGTGTATCCACAAAGCCATCTTTGTTTACATCTTTGAAGCCAGCTTTAGCTAGAAGCTTTTTCGCACCTTCCGCGTTGTATGTGTTGTAGCCCTTGTACTTGTTGTGCGTCTCTTCATCAGACCAAGCTTCGAATGCGTAGCCAAGGCCAGATGCGAAGTCGTTCACTGTACCGCCGCCGTAGAAAGCGATATCAATGATAGTTTGACGGTCTAGCGCCATAGAGAACGCACGACGGAAGTCAACGTTAGTTAGTGCTTCGTTTTTCGCAGCGTCTGGGTTTTTGAAGTTCACTACAAATGCTTGAGTACCCGCTGGTGGGTACCAGTAGTGGTGATTCGGACTTGCTGCAGCGTACGTACGGTCGATGTCTGGTACGAATGAAGACGTCCAGTCCATTTCGCCGTTAACGATTTTGCCCAAGAATTGGTCGTTGTTCGCGATTTGTGGCACACGCAGACAATCTACATCTAGGTTGTCAGCATCCCAATAATTCGGGTTCTCACACTGGATATATAGCTGCGGTGTGAAAGTGTCGATTTCAGTAAATGGACCACTGCCTACTGGATTTTCGTTTGTGAATGTTGCTGGATCTTTTACTTTGCTCCATACGTGCTTAGGTACGACTGGTACTTTCGCAATTTCGTAAGGAACGTTTGAGTTTGCTTCGCTTAGACGGAATTTAACTTGGTAGTCGTTAACTTTTTCTACGCCAGTCACCCAAGAGTTGATACCAGATTGGTCTAGCTCTGGCTTCTCTTTAACTAGGTTGAAAGAATAAACAACATCATCAGCGGTAAACGCTTTGCCATCAGACCATTTTACGCCCTTACGGATATCGAAGGTTACGCTCATCAGGTCATCAGCCATGGTAAAGTTTTCTGCTAGACGAAATACAGGCGTGTTACCGTGCATTTCGTTAAAAACAACGAGCGGCTCGTAAATAAAGTCGGTTGTTGTGTGCAGGTTAGTTGCACCCAAGAAAGGGTTAAAGTTACGAACGAAAGTTGTAAACTCTTTAGGGTGGATAGTCAGTTCACTGCGTTCAGCCGCAGTAGCTACCGATGCAAAACCTGTAGTAGCCGTTGCAATAATTGCTGTTGCTAGTGCTGTTTTTTTAATATTGGCAAGCATAGCTGTTCCTTACTATTTGCTTTCATTTCACTAAATGGAATTGAATGTCATCAATTGATAAACACTCTCTAAGACCTACCTCTTGTACATGCCTTACTCATTACAACATTGAGTTTCGCCAAGAGTGGCCTGTAGGCCTTAGGTAGGAGTAAGAAAACACCTTATCCATAAAATAATCAAACTTGATTCCCGTTAAAAACGTTAAAATCTCTGAGCTCTCCGTTATAAACGTTATTTTGGCTAATTTTAACCAGCATTGGGCCAAAAAATAAACGTTGATATGCGTCGCAGTTTATATCCTTGTTAATAACAAGTGTTGGTGATTACTAACCTGCTGGTCCTTTTTAAATATACGTTTCCTGCTTGTTTTCTAGGTTCGGAGATCTCGCTCACATGCAGAAATGGTGTTAATTAATCAGCTAAAAATTAATCTGCCGTTCTGTTGTGATTAAGTTCGCAATCTCTATCAATAGTTCGTCAAAATCCGCTTGTTATCTGAAAAATGGCCTTTTTTATCGACAGTTTTCTTCCGTTTGTTGTCCTTTTTTTATTATATGAATGAAGTTTTTTCGGTTGCTCGAACTTACCTAGTTAAGACAAGTTAAATGGATAAGGTCGTACGTTTTGAAGACCAACAATAGATAGCGTTGTCTAACCGAATGTTCGTTATTGGAAATATGGTAATGGGGTAGGAAGAGGCGGTCTCTTTTATCTCTAGGAAGGGAATACTCGAATAACAAAAAAGCCCAGCATGCACGCTGGGCTAGTTTTTTTGATAAATATTAGCTGGTCAATAGTCGCTGTAGTTTATCTCGTTGTGCTTCTATGTATGCTCTCTCGGGGCTCTGTTCTTTGCAGTGTTCGAGAATGAACTCTATCGAGCTTAGCACCGTTCTCCAACGTGGTGTTTTGGGTAATGTTTCTATACGCATGTATTTATCTAAGGTGCGTGTTTGTAAAGTACTTCGGTCTAGATAAACGCGCCACAAGCCACTTTGCTCTGCAAATGCGAATTTACTTTCACCCGTTACAGATTCCCAATACTCTAAAGCATGTGTCATTGCGTCGACTAGAACTTCCCGCATAAGTTCTTGCTTGTCCTTTTTATTACCGAGTGCTTTGTCTGCAAGGCGCGTAAATTCTCCGCCAAGCTCTTTTAGCTTTTGCAATTGGTCTTTGTCACCATCAAATGCATAACTTGAAAGCACTTCTACGGCGGTTTCTAGATTATGTATGCGAGCGGCACTGGCTCCACCGCCGACATTAAAGATGTACATGATATCTAACCCTGAACCTTCAGGGAGCTTAAGAATGTCTGCTTCGATGTTCTGACGAATATCTTCAATATAGATATCAATCTTGCCACAGTAATGAGGTTGTTTGACGGTTAGATATTTAGGGGCAATCAGCTCATCAGCAGATGAGCGCTTTAGCTGTTCTAAGCTGCGCTTGAATAGCTTACAAGCAGCTTCGTTAGCAAAGCGAATACGCTTGTCTTCACGTAGACAGATGATAGCTTCAGGAGCCGATTCTAGCTGTTCCAACAAACGACCTTGAGTCTCAAGTAAGCTTGCTTCAACGACTGCTCGCTGTCTAAGTTCAGACTCTAGCACTTTGTTTTCCATATGGCGCATTTCTGCTTTGCTTGCCGTTAAATGCGCTTGGATACGTGCCGCCAACTCTTGTTTATTAAATGGTTTCGATAAATAGTCGTTGGCTCCTGCTTCAAAACCTCTTACACGATCTTCTGTTTGACTGAGTGCGGTGAGCATAATGATTGGCAACTCGGCATGATCATAGGTTTCACGTAGTTCACTACAAACTTGGTAGCCGCTCATGCCTGGCATCATGATATCCAATAACAGAAGTTCCGGCTTCTCTTGCTCGACGAGCGCTAACGTTTCTGGCCCATCGGAGACGGTACGCACACGATAGCCCTCTAAACGTAAAAAGCTTTCAAGCACGCGTAAGTTTACTGGTTCATCGTCAGCAACATACAGTAACGGGCCGTCTGGGTTCTCTGGAAGTGATAAGTCTTCACTGTTCTCTACATTAACTTCAGGGATTTGGAAGTGTCCGTGCGCAGCTAGAGTCTGGGTTGCTTGGATTTCTTCTTCACTGGCGAGCGGTAAAGTGAAACTGAAGGTAGTTCCGACCATTGGTTGGCTACTGACGTATAACGAGCCTCCCATTAATTCGATCAATTGACGGCTAATGGAAAGCCCAAGTCCTGCACCTTGACGATAACGGCTCGCGTCTTGCCCTGCTTGGATGAGTGGTTCAAAAATATGTTCAAGTTGTTCTGCGGGAATTCCTTGTCCAGTATCCACGACTTGTACGCGTACATGATCATCTACCACATTAGCGGAGATAACAATTTTACCTTCTGAGGTGTATTTAATCGCATTGCCAATCAGGTTATATAGCACTTGTTCAAGGCGTTGCGGGTCAGCCGACACTGCTTTTAAATCCGCTGGGACTTGGTTGATGATGCGGATGGTTTTACTTCCGAGTAAATGGCTAGAAAGCTCTAAAACCAATCGTGTTGCACTGCCCAAACTCACTGCTGATTTCTGGATATCCATGCTTCCATAACGCATTTTATGATAATCCAACAAGTCATCGACTAGATTAGCGAGACGCTGACCACTTTTAATGATGATATCAAGCTGATATTTCTGGCTAGCGGGGATCGCACCATTGGCGCCGGACGCTAAGGTTTCAGCAATCCCGACCATGCCGTGTAACGGTGTACGAAGTTCATGAGAAGTCGTGGCTAAGAACTCATCTTTTAATTTATCGGCCAATTGCAGTTCTTCATTCTGTTTCTGAATGATCTGTATGTTGCTTTCTAGTTCTTCATTTTGCTTCTTAATGGTTTGAATCTTCTCTCGAATAGAGCGTTGCATTCGTTCAAAGCTTAACGCAAGCCGACCAATTTCATCTTTACGAACCGTATTAAAAGACGTGTCATCAAGATCCCCTGCAGAGACCTTTTCGGCAACCCAAGTCAATTTCAGCAACGGAGAAGTGATAAAGTTTGATAAATAGTGAGAAGCGATCACCACAAGGATAATGGCGATCAACATAGCGATAACGAATAGTTTTTCGAGTTGATGGATACGAGCGAAAGCTTCGTTTTCTGGTAACTGTACGACGAGCGCCCAAATCACACCACGAGTTTCAATCGGTGCATAAGCCGCGATGATTTCTTCACCTAAACCGTTTGTGTAAGTGCCGACACCAAATGCACCAGAGAGTGCTTTATCGATCACTTCTAAACTGTTCTTAATGTCGTCTTGTTTCGTGTTAATTGTGCGAGGTTGGTGATCATTTCCAACCAGCAAGGTGTTAATTGATGACTCTCGGTTGGCGTCTGCGGCTAACTTAGTGATGCCATTATTTGGCAAGCGGAACATGGCATAGCTGTGTAGATAACCTTGCTGAACAATTGGTGCACCTAGCCAAGCGACTGATTTCCCCCCTTCCAGCTCGAAGTCAGACACAATCACAGGAGTGTAGTCTTCGTTTACTTTTCGACGTTCAGTCACATCATCGGCGAGACGCTTGAAAGTTTTGCCAAGTGCCGAGTCTTTGTAGGGGCCTGATAACAAGTTCGTTCCGTAGTTATCGTCTTTGTTGATCGAGTAGGTGACGTTACCATTGATGTCGACCAGCAAAATGTCATTAAAATCAGAGCGCTTGAGGAGCTCTAAGTAGGCCCAATGATAGCGTTTATGTAAAAGTCGGTAACGTTCACTTCCTACATAGTTGGATGACTCGGGTAACGTTGAGGTTTTGATTTGGTCTCCGCTGCCCTCGATGTAGCGCTGTTGGGCGTTTTTACGAGACTCTTCAATATCATTGCCTAAACGACTAAAGGCATTGACGAGACCATAGAATCGGCCACCACTGGCGTAAGCCAGCTCTGAGCGCACAAAGCCCATGACTTCGGTTTCTCGTGCCTCAAAGTAGTCGATGATTTGCTGCTGTTTTGTATCTCGAACAGACAGTAAGTGCGAGGTGCTTTGTTCTTGCAGATCTTTACTGTGGGACTGCAAGAAAAAGATCGCAGTAATGGTAAGAGGTGTGATACTGAGCACCAGAAATGCGGTCATCAGTGTACTCTGAAGGCGCTTAAATTTCTGTTTTTTGTAGAATTTAAACATGGATAAGATTACAACTCATAATGGGCAGTTCTAAAACATACTTCGCTGCCGAGGTTCTCGTTAAAAACGGATAAGATGTTCAACTAGATAGAATTAACAAAATTAACGAGTTTTTTTTCTTTGACAAGAAAGTTAGTTGTAAAGCGTGCAGGGTGACGCAGTTTTTCTTATGAGTGTTGAATTTATGAGAAAAAATCGCGCAGGTTTATGCCTGCGCGGGGGAAGTTATGATTTTTTCGCGTAGTAGATAGAAAATTTATTGGTCTTATTTAGCGTCTCGCAATTATTAAACGCCCGCTCGATAATTGGTGGGTATTTTAAGAAGCTATTCGCGACAATCACCATTTCGCCATCTTTGGTTAGATATTGTGGTGCCTGACCCAACAAGGTTTCCGCTGCGTTGTAATTTGTGTCTAAACCACTGTGGAATGGCGGGTTGCTGACGATAAAGCGGTAGTCTTTTGCGGTATCCGAGTATATATCTGATGCAAATACGCGTCCGGATAAACCATTCGCTTCTAATGTGGCTTGGCTAGAAGTGATCGCATAAGCATTAATGTCACACATCTCAATCGCGATCTCTGGATTCGCTTTCGCCATAAACGCACCGAGTACACCTGCACCACAACCAAAGTCGAGCACTTTGCCCGACAGCTTAGGTAAGGTTTCAAGCAGCAATCGGCTACCTAAGTCGAACTCGCCATGGCTGAATACGCCAGGTAGGCTCTTAACCGCTAGCGACTGCTCACCGAGTGTAACAGTGTAAGACTTAAACCAATCTGCTTGGTTGAAAGGTTTTGGCTCATTGAGGCAATTACCCCAGTAAAATGAGCAGCGACGAGCAGAGTCGTACTTGTTCACAGGGCCGTATTCTTGGAACATCTTCTCGATGCTCTTGATGCCGGAGCGGTTTTCACCAACGATGACGATTTCGGTGTTAATGCCCAGTTTCGCCATCAACATCGCCAGCAAGTATTCTGCTTCGGCTTTTGCTTTTGGCCAGTATAAAAGGACCATGTCTGCTTTTGTTTCAACATCAAACACAGAGCCAAAATGACTTTTCACTTTGTCAGAGGTTTGAATTTGGCGGTAGTAGCTATAGTTGGAAGTAAACACTTCAACAGACTCACAATGAGCCACTAACTCAAGAGGAAATAGGTCTTCAACTTCACCAGCGACTAAAACGTGTTTTCCGTTGAAGTATTCAAGTTGGCGCTGAGCTATTTGGCTAGGAGCGATATAAGCAGACATAAATTTGGTTCATCAGAAATAATTTGGGGCAGATTTTCGCACAATCTGCCCCAAGCTTGAAGTGATTAAGCGGTGACTAGCTGTTGTCTTGTTGGTTAAGGAAGTCTTTGAATTCTTCCTCGTAGATATTAAACAGTACCATGGTCACGGCAAAAATAAGTGGGCCGTAGATAAGACCAATCAAACCAAACAGATGCAGACCACCCAGTAATGAGAAGAAAATCATAAGGGTATTCATGCCGGCGCTGCCTTGCATTAGCAACGGGCGCAATAGGTTATCTATAGAGCCAACGACAACTACACTCCACACCGTCAAGAAGATAGCCCAAGTCATATCGCCTGTTAAGAACAAGTACGCTGCTGCAGGAATCCAGATTAGCGCGGTTCCTACCACTGGAATGAATGATGCAAAGCCCATCATCGTTCCCCAAAATAACCCAGGGAAGCCTGCTAGCCACATACCGATACCGCCAGCCAGACCTTGAGCAATCGCTGTCATGAATGAGCCCATTACGGCTGATTTAGAAACTTGCTCTATCTCTGTCAATATGCGGTCTTCTTGGCTACGTGAGAGTGGCAGGATATGACGAATCGCAGAGATAATTTTGTCGTGGTCACGAAGCAGAAAAAACAGCACAAACAGCATTAGGAAGAAGTTCATTAGGAAGTTGGTTGCGTCTCCTAAAATCTTTGCGCTGATAGCGACTAAGTTAGAGCCAAACGATGTGGCAAATTGACCAATTTTCTCAGCAATGGCTTTGGGCTCGATTTTATCAAAAGGTAAGTACTCATTAACAATCGCTAAGCCTTTGATAACGAAAGGATGTTGGAATATATCTTGGATACCACCATTGGTAACCCAATTATATGTATTTTGTGAGAAAACAGAGCCTTGCTGAACAATGGCGGCAAACACAAATAAAAGCGGGATAACAATAATAAACGTCAAGACGACACATGACAGCAGTGCCGCCATATTGGGGTGCTTGGGAATTTTCTGCTCAAACCATTCGTGTATCGGAAACATGAGCAAAGAAATGATAAAAGCCATCACAATGGAATTGATATATGGCTCAACCAATAAGTAGCAAGCAAAAGCAGCGGCGAGTAAAGCAACCATTAGTACTCGGTGACTCGACGTTATTTTTACATTATTTGGCATGGTATTAGTCCAACTTACAGGTGACGTTTACGGTTTATGCCTTCAATGATGGCGTGTAACCTTTATTACTTTGCACTCTTAACTCTTTCAAGCTTATGACAATGCCGAATTAGAGCAGGGCGATGTACCTTGCTATAATGACTACAAATCAGTCGGTTATCAATCAAGAGATGAGCTATGGGTTGTTGCAACGGTGATAAAAAGTGTCAAACCGAGAAAAAAGCTAAGCGAATACCGTGGTTTGGCATTGTCGTTGGGGTATTAGCGATATTGGTTATTTTGAATTGGCAATAAAAAAGGACCGTTACGGTCCTTTTCTAAATGCGTTATCGCCGTTTTTAGCGATTATTTCGCTTCTTCTGCAAGAACAGCAAAACAGCGGTCAGCAGCTTCTAGTGTGGCATCAATCTCTTTTGAACCATGAGCGAGTGAAGTAAAGCTCGCTTCAAACGCAGATGGCGCAAGGTAGACACCGTGTTTTAGCATTAAGTGGAAGAAACGCTTGAAGCGTTCTATATCGCACTTCGTTACGTCTTCGTAGCAAGTTACTTTTTCTTGGTCAGTGAAGAAGAAGCCGAACATACCGCCCACTTGGTTAACAACTAGCGGAATACCGTGTTTTTCTGCTAGAGACTTAAAACCTTCAGCAAGTTGTTTCGTTTTAGAAGCTAGGCGCTTTTCGTTGCCTTCTTCTTTTAGAAGGTTCAAACATGCGTAGCCTGCTGCCATTGCGACAGGGTTACCGGAAAGGGTACCAGCTTGGTAAACTGGGCCTGTAGGTGCAACGTATTGCATCACTTCTTTACGGCCACCGAAAGCACCTACTGGCATACCGCCACCAATCACTTTACCCAGTGTCGTTAGGTCGGGTTTGATGTTGTAGTGTGCTTGCGCGCCGCCTAGAGCAACACGGAAGCCTGTCATTACTTCATCAAAAATTAGTAGCGCGCCTTCTTGATCACAGATTTCACGTAGCCCTTCGTGGAAGCCTTCCACTGGTGGAATACAGTTCATGTTGCCTGCTACTGGCTCAACGATGATACAAGCAATTTCGCCTTTGTTAGCAGCAAATAGCTCGCGTACAGAATCTAGGTCGTTGAATGTTGCTGTTAGCGTGTGCTTAGCAAAATCTGCAGGAACGCCAGGAGAGCTTGGCTGACCTAGAGTTAGTGCACCAGAACCTGCTTTTACTAGCAAGCTGTCAGCGTGGCCGTGGTAACAACCTTCAAATTTCATGATCTTGTCGCGACCGGTGAAGCCACGTGCAAGGCGAATCGCGCTCATCGTAGCTTCAGTACCAGAACTTACCATGCGGATTTGCTCCATTGATGGAACAAGCTCAGAAACTAATTCTGCCATCGCGATTTCAAGTTCTGTTGGCGCACCGAAGCTAAGACCGCGTTGCGCTGCATCAATTACTGCTTCGCGGATAACCGCGTGGTTGTGACCAAGAATCATTGGACCCCAAGAGCCAACGTAATCAATATACGCTTTACCATCGGCATCAAAAATCAGTGGACCGTCTGCTCGTTCGATAAATAGCGGAGAGCCGCCAACGCCGTTGAATGCACGAACTGGTGAATTGACACCGCCAGGGATGGTTTGCTGAGCTTTTTGATACAGCTCTGATGATTTGGTCATGGGGTTATCCTCTTTTGATTGCTCGGACCAAGTGGAGCGCATTGTACCTAGCTATAATCAAGTTAGAAACGTTTTGCTTAATTTATGTGTTGTTTCGCAGTGTAATCTTATATATCCGCATCTGTTATAAAGAATCGGCGGCGAATACTTGAACGAGTTTGTCAGGTATTGGATAATCGTCTCAATTAGCACAAATTTGACGTCTTGCTTCAGGCTTGACGCATTACACGAGTGAGAGAGGTCTTCGTGAGCGAAGTAAACGTACCATTATCTTTTTCTGACGCAGCAGCATCTCGCGTTAAAGCATTGATTGCTGAAGAAGAAAACCCAGCATTGAAACTGCGCGTATACATTACTGGCGGCGGCTGCAGCGGCTTCCAATACGGCTTTACTTTTGATGAAAATGTAAACGAAGGCGATACGACAATCGTAAACAGTGGTGTAACACTGGTTGTAGACCCTATGAGTCTGCAATATCTCGTTGGCGGTATTGTTGACTACACAGAAGGGTTGGAAGGAGCGCGCTTCTTCGTAAATAATCCAAATGCAACGACAACATGTGGTTGTGGTGCATCGTTCAGTGTGTAATTAACACCTAACAGGCAGCTAATGGCTGCCTGTGCTTTATGTAGAAGGATGTCACGTAAAGCGCACGCTCGCAGATATGCAGAGAAATAATAAAAAGGACTTTATATGTCTGGACTTTCTTTTGGGCGCCGAATTGTCGAGCGCCCTTGGCTAGTATCTCTTATCCTCGTCTTACTTCTTGTTGCATGGCTAACCATCGGCCAACTCAAAGCACAAGATGATCATCCTAACTCTTCAACATCCACGAACACGACACCACTTGCAAAGGTGATGTTTGATACTTTTCTTGCCGAACCTACTAGTAAAACCATTGAATTGTATGGACGAACAGCGCCCAATCGTCAAGCGCGTCTTGGCGCTGAAGTTGCCGGTAAAATAGTCAGTCTTAACATAAAGAAAGGCCAAGCGGTCAAACAGGGACAAGTGATCGCAAACATCGATAAGCGCGACCTTGGCATTCAACTTAAACGAGCCCAGGCGATGCTGTTGGTTAAAGAAAAAGAGTTTAATGCAGCTAAATCGCTAAAAAGTCGAGGACTGCAAGGTGAGGTTGCATTTGCGACAGCGCAAGCAGCGTTGGTAGATGCACGTGCGAATTTGAGTAACGTGCAAACGGCTTTAAGAAATACTGAAGTTAAAGCGCCATTTGATGGCATCGTAGAGCACCACTTTGTTGAGTTAGGTGATTTTGTCGGGATTGGCGACCCTATTGCGACGGTCATTGATTTGGATACTTTAGTGATTGAAGCCGATGTCAGTGAACGGCATATACAATACCTTAAGGAAGGCCTAGAAGCCGACGTAAGAACCATTAACCAACAGCATCATCAAGGTCGTGTGCGCTACATTGGACGTGTTTCTTCTGCTTCTACTAATACATTTCCAATTGAAATCGAAATTGATAATCAAGACGCAAGAATTCCTGCCGGTATGAGCGCAGAAGTACAGCTGCCGTTGAGTGAAGTGTTGGCAGTAAAGATTACGGCTGCCATGTTAGCACTAGATGAAGAAGGTAACTTAGGTGTCAAGACACTGCGTAATGAGCATGTTGAGTTTGTTCCAATTCAACTCGTTAAGGCCGAGGATGATGGTGTGTGGCTCTCTGGGTTAGGAGAGCGTGTAGACATTATCGTGCTGGGACAAGGTTTTGTGCGAGATGGTGATCAAGTACTGGCCAATAAAGTTGATGACGTAGTTATTGAAGCGGCTAATGAGCAGTAAGGAGCACCTATGTACACTCTGATTGATGCTGCGTTATCTCGTGCTCGCACTATGCTGACATTGTTGGTGATGATATTAATTGCAGGTGTCATTACTTACGTCACAATCCCCAAGGAATCGAGCCCTGATATTACCATTCCTATTATCTACGTTTCTGTTGGGCATCAAGGCATTTCTCCTGTCGATGCCGAGCGTTTATTGGTTCGTCCAATAGAGCAAGAGCTGCGTTCAATTGAAGGCGTAAAAGAGATGACCTCTGTGGCATCAGAAGGTCATGCTTCGGTGACGCTGGAATTTAGTGTCGGAGTGGATCTTGATAAAGCGATGGCAGATGTGCGTGATGCGGTTGATCTTGCGAAGCCAAAGTTACCAGAGGACAGTGATGAGCCGACGGTAAACGAAGTCACGTTTGCATCTGAAGAGCCTGTTTTGACCGTTGTGCTCTATGGCACCGTACCAGAGCGAACCATTGTTCAGATTGCCAGAACGTTACGTGATCGTTTGGAAAGTTTCCGTCAGGTTCTTGAGGTTGAAATCGCAGGAGATCGCGAAGACATCGTGGAGATAGTTGTCGATCCGCTATTGATGGAAAGCTACGGTCTCGATCAAGCGGACATCTATAATTTAATTGCCTTGAATAACCGAGTTGTGGCTGCGGGGTTTGTCGATACTGGGTATGGACGCTTTTCGGTAAAAGTCCCATCGGTTTTTGATTCACTGAAAGATGTGCTTGAACTACCGATCAAGGTGAATGGCAAAGAGGTGATCACTTTTGGCGATGTGGCGACAGTACGACGTGCATTTCGCGATCCTGAAAGTTTTGCTCGTTTAGATGGCGAATCTGCCATCGTTTTGGACGTAAAAAAACGGGCAGGGGAAAACATCATTGAAACGGTTGAGCTGGTAAAAGAAGTACTGGCTCTGGGACAGAAGCGCGCCGAGTGGCCCGACAATTTGCAAGTTAAATATACTTGGGATCAATCCGACGATGTCAAATTGATGCTCAGTGATCTACAAAACAATATCTTATCCGCAATTATCCTCGTAGTTATCGTCATTATTGCCATATTGGGGGTTAGGACCGCGCTTCTCGTGGGGATTTCTATTCCAGGATCGTTCTTGACTGGGTTGTTGGTGTTATCGGTATTTGGGCTGACGGTCAATATCGTCGTACTGTTTGCTTTAATTATGGCGGTAGGCATGTTGGTGGATGGTGCCATTGTGGTGACAGAGTTTGCAGATCGGCGCATGCAAGAAGGAACGCCACGTAAAGAAGCCTATCGAGATGCAGCAAAGCGAATGGCCTGGCCTATTACCGCATCCACAGCAACCACATTGGCTGCGTTTGCTCCGTTACTTTTCTGGCCAGACATCACTGGTGAGTTCATGAAGTACTTACCACTTACTTTAATTGCTACCTTGGCCGCTTCGCTGATGATGGCTTTATTGTTCGTTCCTGTCATCGGTGGGATCATTGGCAAGCCTCAAGTAGTCAATCAGAAAGCTCAGCGAGAAATGGTGGAGCTGCATAACGGCAACTTTGAAAAAGCGACAGGCATTACCAAGCTTTATTACCAGACTCTGTCGGTAGCGATTCGTCATCCATGGAAAGTCTTACTCAGCGCGATACTGCTAGCGGCAGGTGTCGGCTTCACTTACAACAAAGCTGGCTTGGGTGCAGAGTTTTTCCCTGAGGTGGACCCTGCCTTTTTTACCGTTAAAGTTCGTTCTTATGGTGACCTGTCTATTCACGAAAAAGATGTTGTTATGCGCGAAATCGAGAAGGTGATGCTCGGTCATGACGAGTTTGAAAGTGTCTACACGCGCACAGGATCGAGCGATAATGGGGACGAGATTGGCCAGATTCAAATAACGCCTGTGGATTGGCAGTATCGACGCAAAGTGAAAACCATTATTGAGGAACTAAAAGAGACGACAGACCGCTTTTATGGTGTTGAACTTGAGTATAAATTCCCGGACGCAGGACCGCCTGTCGAGCATGATCTCGTGATTGAAGTGTCATCACGAAATTTGAGTGTTAGTGCGTTAGATGAAGCAGCCAAAAAAGTACGACATTGGGCTGATGGTAATCCTGCACTGACCAACTTGAGTGATACCACTAATAAGGAAGGGATTGATTGGCAAATTGATATCCAGCGAGATGACGCCTCTCGCTTTGCAGCGGATGCTACTTTAGTCGGGAATACCGTCCAGTTTGTTACGAACGGCTTGAAAATAGGCGATTATTTGCCCGATGATGCGGATGAAGAAGTCGATATTTTGGTGCGCTATCCGCAAGATAAGCGCGACATAGGTCGATTTGATCAACTGAGAGTGAAAACGGCAGCTGGTCTGGTTCCGATTACGAATTTTGCTCAAATCAAACCAGATCATAAGCAAGACACTATTCGTCGGGTCGACGGTCATCGAGTTATCAATATTAAAGCGGATATGGTGGAAGGTTACAATTTGGCGCTTGAGTTACCTAAGATTGCCGCTGGAATGGAACAGCTCGACTTACCAGAAGGCATTGAATATAAGATTCGGGGTCAAAATGAAGAGCAGGAAAACTCATCAGCATTCTTGCAAAATGCTTTTATTGTCGCGCTTGGTGTGATGGCTTTGATTTTAATTACGCAGTTTAATAGCTTTTATCAAGCTTTCTTAATCCTTAGTGCAGTGCTGTTTTCTACCGTTGGTGTCTTCGCTGGGTTACTTATTTTCCAAAAGCCATTTGGCATCATTATGTCGGGAATTGGAGTGATTGCGTTGGCTGGTATCGTGGTAAACAACAATATTGTTTTAATCGATACTTATAATCAGATGCGTAAACGTGGCTTAGAAAAATCTGAGGCTATTTTGCGTACGGGTGTGCAGCGTTTAAGACCCGTTTTACTCACGACGGTGACCACCATATTAGGCTTATTGCCAATGGTGTTAGAAATGAACATCGACTTAGTTAATCAGAAAGTGGAGTTTGGCGCACCAAGCACTCAATGGTGGTCTCAGCTTGCGACCGCTGTCGCGGGTGGTTTGGCATTTGCGACTTTGCTAACGTTAGTTCTGACACCGTGTTTGCTTATGCTCGGGAGAGAGCATCACTCTGAACAGTAAGCTTTATCGTGATGATATCGACAAAACAAAAAGGGCAGCTTCGCTGCCCTTTTCAATACCTGGCTTACTTCATTGCTAGCAGTTTGCTGTAGCGTTCAAGCTTGTCCATGCTAATTTTCGCGTTTGCCATGAAAGTTTGTCTCGCTTTGCCTGTCAGGGATTTAGATTGTGGCAAATTCACCGTGCGCGGGTTTTTATGGACACCATTCACAAGGAACTCATAGTGCAGGTGAGGGCCAGTTACACGGCCAGTTCCGCCAAGCGTACCAATGGTTTGGCCTTGCTTAACGCGTTGACCAGCTCGTACAGTACGTTTGGTTAAGTGCAGGTACTTGGTAATGTAAGTATTGCTATGTTTAATGAAAACGTAGTTACCATTAAATTTGTTGTAAGACGATTTTTGAACAACGCCATCACCAGCCGCCCAAATCGGGGTGCCCACTGGTGCCGCATAGTCCGTGCCTCTATGAGGACGAACGCGTCCCGTCACTGGATGTAAGCGGCGTGGGTTGAAATTAGACGAAACTCGACGGAAGTCCAACGGCGCGCGTAAGAATGCTTTTTTCATTGCACGCCCATTTTCGTCGTAATACTTGCCACTTTTCTGATCCAATATTGCGGTAAAGGTATCGCCTTGGTTTTTAAAGATCGCAGCAATGATTTTTCCACGGCCGATTACTTCACCTTCTACCACTTCCTCTTGGTAAAGTACTCGGAAGCTGTCGTTTTTACGAATATCTAAAGCAAAGTCGATGTCCCAACCAAATATGCCAGCCAGTTCCATGATTTGGTTACCATTTAATCCAGAAGATATTCCTGCATTCCAAAAGTTTGATTTGATGGTGGCTTCTGCGTAGTTGTACTGGAAGTCGACTTCTTTCTTATCAACTTCAGAAACGTACTTGCCGTCTTTTAATGTGATACGAAAAGTCTCGAACGCGCTTAGTGTCCTTCTTAGCTGCACCAAGTCGTTATTTTCGTCAAAACCAAATTGCAATCGGTCACCAGGTCGAAGCCGAGTTAACTGTTTTTCCACTTCTTTGTCTGATGACACCAGTTCATGTAATAGACGAGCAGAAAGCCCTACGCGACTAAATAAGATGGCAGCACTCTCGCCATTTTTTACTTTGTATGTTTCCCAGCGCAGCACGGCAGGAACCGCAGGCGATGAACTATTTAGTGCACTGAGTTCGAGGGAAACTGGCACAGGATAATGTTGACCAACTTTTAATCGGCTCTGCTGCGGGTCTAGGTCTTGCGGATCAGGTAAAAAGAAGAGCGCGAAGATAATCAGCGCACTAAAAAAACCGATCAATACTTTGTGCAAGAGTGGAAGTCGGACAAAAATCGAATGCATGAGGTACTTGATTGCTAAATTAAACGGAAAAAGTGACAACTACCTAGTCTAACGTGTTTCAAAATGCATCGCTATTCAAGTAATATGTTCAGCTATTATATTTTTGCCAAATCTGTGGGAGTGAACAAGAATGGCGAGCATTGAAGCTGCACTAGCCGAGATTAAGCGCGGTGTTGAAGAGCTGATTCCAGAAGAAGAGCTAATCGCAAAACTAAAAGAAGACCGTCCTCTACGTATTAAATTGGGCGCTGATCCAACAGCACCTGACATTCACCTAGGCCATACGGTTATTTTCAATAAGCTTCGCTTGTTCCAAGAACTAGGTCATGAAGTGACGTTCCTAATCGGTGACTTCACTGCAATGGTTGGTGACCCAACAGGTAAAAACACAACTCGTCCACCGCTAAGTCGCGAAGACGTATTGCGTAACGCTGAAACGTACAAAGAGCAAGTGTTCAAAATTCTCGATCCTGCAAAGACTAAAATTCAGTTTAACTCTGAGTGGCTGTCTGAACTGGGCGCAGAAGGTATGATTCGCCTTGCGGCAAACCAAACCGTTGCTCGTATGCTAGAGCGTGACGACTTTAAAAAGCGTTACGCGGGTGGTCAGCCAATTGCTATTCATGAGTTCATGTACCCACTTCTACAAGGCTGGGACTCAGTAGCAATGGAAACGGATGTTGAATTAGGTGGTACAGACCAGAAGTTCAACCTTCTAATGGGTCGTGAACTGCAAAAGTCTCACGGTCAAAAACCTCAGGTTGTACTGATGATGCCGCTTCTAGTGGGCCTTGATGGCGAGAAGAAGATGTCTAAGTCAGCAAACAACTACATCGGTATCAGCGAAGCGCCAAGCGAAATGTTTGGTAAAATCATGTCTATTTCTGATGACCTAATGTGGAGCTACTACGAGCTGCTCTCTTTCCGTCCTCTGGAAGAGATTGCTCAATTCAAAGCTGATGTAGAAGCGGGCAAAAACCCTCGTGACATCAAAGTATTGCTAGCAAAAGAAATTATTGCTCGTTTCCACAGTGAAGCCGATGCCGATGCAGCAGAGCAAGAATTCGTAAACCGTTTTGCGAAGAACCAAATTCCTGATGAAATGCCAGAGTTTGACTTTGACGCAGGTCGCCCAGTGAGTAATCTGTTGAAAGAAGCAGGCTTATGTCCATCATCGTCAGATGCGATGCGCATGGTTAAGCAGGGCGCTGTGAAGATTGATGGTGAAAAAATTGCGGACAGCAAATTTGCTCCAGAAGCGGGTACTTACGTGTTCCAAGTAGGTAAACGTAAATTTGCTCGTATTACTATTCAGTAATCCATAATGACTGCAAATGAAAGCGTCCGAAGGGCGCTTTTTTTGTATGAAAATTTAGCAAAAACGGCAAAGTAAAACTTCCATACCTGATGAACTTTGCTACTATACTTGCGCTGCCAATAATGGCAGCGCTATCGGAGATTTACATGAACAATACCGACCATCCTCCCAGTCGTTGGGTGAGTAAGATTAAGGGAGCGAAATAACCCGCTTCGGTATTGGCGATCTCCGCCTTACCTAAGTGGTGAGGCATCTTTTCTAATTTTTTTCTCGTTATTTCCTTCATACATTCTGAATAGACAGTGCATTCGCATTGGTTTTCTCTGTGCATCTTATTTGTTGTCTGACTTTTAGCGTGCAAGAGTGGCTTTTCATGCTTTGTCGATGGTCGTTACCAATGCCAATCGGGAGATTCGCCATGACGGTAATGAACAACACTTTTATTGAAACAACACCAAACTTTTCTGAAGTAGAAATTGGTGCAGCTCGCAATGCATTCTTGCAGTACGAGCAAGAGCAACAAGTCCATTTGCTTACGGTTATGCCGATTGATGAGGCTGTAGGTATTTTACAGCATTGCTCTGTCGGCTATGTGAATAGTCTTATTGCTCAACTTGAGCAAGCAGGCCATGACAAACGCGCACGTCATTATGCTCACCAATTAGGTCTGCATATGTCTGAAGTTGATACACCTGATGGTTATTTATCGACTAGTGTTTTGGGGCACGTGAAGCAGCGTATTGGGTGGATCATTGCACTGGCTCTTTTAGGGATAGTGTCAGGCTTGATCATTGCTCAGTATGAGGACACCCTTAGTCAGCTTGTTTTACTTGCAGTGTACATGCCAGTGATTGCAGCTGCTGGTGGTAACACAGGAACACAAGCAGCAACTTTAGTGATTCGTGCTCTTGCTACTGGAGAGTTAAAAAAACGCCAATGGTTAGAAGTTTTGTGGAAAGAGAGCCGAGTCGCTCTATTTATTGCGCTAGCGATCGCTATCGTGATGATTGGACGCATTATGTTATTTAGTGCAGGACAATCAACAGGAGGCTTTGAACTGACCGATATCGCACTGGCAATAGCAGTTGCGCTGTTCATTCAAGTCACCATTTCTACAACATTGGGCGGGCTGTTGCCAATTATTGCACGAGCTTGCAAGTTGGACCCAGCCGTATTGGTGAGTCCAGTTCTTGCGTCTATCGTCGATATTTCAGGAATGTGGATTTACTTTAACGTGGTGAACTATTTCTTAGGTATTGCCTGACTAAAGTTCACAATGTCATTGTAAAAAAGCTGCTCAAAATGTGTAATCGGGGCGATGACAGGTGTGTTGTCGTCCCGTTTTTCTGGGAAGTAGTCTGAAACAAACTGAACAAAAATGGTGTTAGGTTGACCATTTTTATCCAAGCCATATCCAGCCATATTGTAAGTCCCGTAGATAGAGCCACTTTTCGCTATCAGCTGTCCTTTAATTGGAAGTTTTCGCATACTTTGTCGGTACTTTAATGTGCCGGATTCACCTGATTTCGGCATGATGGCAATCAATTTGAGTTCGTTTTCATGCTTCCAAATATAGCGCAGCATTTCAGCCATCTTGGTCGCGGAGATCCGGTTATTTCGCGAAAGTCCTGAGCCGTCTTCTAGGCGCGCATTACGAATATCAATACCAGTGTTGGCGAAAATGATCTGCTTGATCGCTTCTGTACCGTTAGTAAAACTGCCTGGCTGAACGAAAAATTTAGCACCAAGTGTTTTGGTTAATGTGTCGGCAATCAAGTTGTCAGAGTTTTTGAGCATATCTTCAAGAATGTCTGGTAAGGCCTTTGATTGATGCATTGCGATGAGCTTTCGCTGCTTTTCTGGCGCCGTACCGACCCTAATCTTTCCTGATACCCCAATGTTGAGCTCCTTGAGCAAAGTCGCCAACCTTTGACTGGTGTAACGCTCAGGGTCTTGAACCGCAAATTTCAGTGGCAATGGTTTGTCTCTTTCAACCAAGCACCCTGTTAGCTTGAAGTTGTTATCGGGATTTGCAACTAAACCTAAGTCACAATGACGACTTTTCTTAATGGTTTTAGAAACTGTTTCTACGGTACTTGTGACACGAATAGGTTGATGCTCTGGTACGTAGACCCGCGTTCCACCATCTTTTTGTGTATAGATAGAGGCTTGTACACAGTTGTTATTGAGTGTGATGGTCGATGCCGGAGCGCTGTAGCAAACTCCCAAGATATCCCACGGCCAGCCCACCGCACGGTTATAACCAGTGAATGCGCTGTTATCGAGCCATAGGTCACCGTTAATCCGTTTTAAGCCATTTTTCTTAGCTAGAGTGAGAAGTGATTTTAAGTCGTTGGTTTGGAGTGTTGGGTCGCCGACAAAGTAAATCACTGCATCTGAGTTCGACGTTTCCAGCTTGGTTCGAAACCGGAAGTTATCACCCAGTTCTAGCTTTGCGGCTAATGCGGTGACGATTTTTAATGTACTCGCTGGTGGGAACAGTTGTTCGGTAGGATGAACACCGTCAAGCTCAGCATTTTCACTGAGTTTTTCCGCAACTAAACTGATGCGGGCGCCTTCAGGCAACACCTCTTGATGAGGGTACGCTTGTGAAGAAGCAGAAAGTAATGAAAAGAATATGAGCAAGGGCCAACGTAAACGCATAATGATACTTTCTAAGGTGAGTTATGTGATTGAGTATACGCAAGTCCTTTCAATATGCTAGGTAACTAAAGAAATGCTTCAAATGTCTTCATGAATGAGACACGAGAGAAAGGCGCGCTGCTTAAAATGAAGTATAAAAAATGCCCGCTTAAAGCGGGCATTCGATATTCTAGTCAAAGACCGGAATTAGAAGTCGTAACGTAGACCTAGAGCTAGCTCGTCTTCAGCATCGATCTTAGTTGCAACTGTTTTGCTCGTGTCAGTTGAACCAAACTTGTCACCTGCATCAATCAGGTTGAAGTTGTAAGAAATGTAACCACGGAAGTTAGGCTTGAAGTAGTAAGATGCATCAACAGCGAAGTTGTTTGCAGAAGTTTCGTTGTTAGTTTCTGCATTGTTGTATGATGTTGTAAATACTGTTTGGCCTAGAGTGTAAGCACCCGCTAGCTCGTAACCAGTGTAATCAACTGTGTTACTGTTGTTTGAATCTTCCATTTTCTCGCCGTCAGTGAATACACCAGCGAAGTAAAGATCAGACATTGTGTAAGATGCAGCTAGCATGTACTCGTTAGCTTTGTCTTGATCTGCGTAACCAGCACCTAGCTCAAGACCAGTGTCAGCTAGAGCGTAGATTGCAGATAGAGAGTAACCGTCTTGTTTGTTGTCGTAGTACTCACCAGTGTTTTTGTTTTCCATACGATCAGCGAAGCGGTAGCTTGCTTTTACGCTTAGGTTTTCAAACTGGCCTTTGTAAGCCATCATGTTGTCTGTACGGTCTGATACAGCTAGTTTGTCTGCTGCAGAGTTACCGTGGTAAGCCATGATATCTGTGAAGTCAGTGATAACGCCTAGTGCACCTTCAGTTTTACCGTATGCGAACTCACCGTAAGCACCGCCAAGACCAGCGTAAGCAAGACGAGTTTCTAGATCGCTCTTGTCGTCGCCGTCTACAGTACCGTTTTGAGCAGTCTCAAATTCACCTTCCCAGAAACCAACACCGTATAGGTTGTCATTGATTTCTTGTTTACCAAGGAAGTTTAGACGGATGCGAGATTTGTCTTGAGCGTCGCCATCTTTCATAGATAGACGTGCTTCAGCACGGCCGCCCATTTCTAGAGAAGTACCGTCTTGGTTGTAAAGTTCAGCTGCGTTTACGCCAGTTGCCATAGCTGCTGCAGATACAGAAAGAGCAATTAGAGTCTTTTTCATCTTATTTGTCCTAGTTAGCTGTCCATAATCATTGTTGTATGGGGGAGAGGTGATCTCTCACAAGTTGTTGGTCCAAAATTGGCTAATTGAGCGATATAGTTCGCACTTGTAAGCCATTGATCTAACAACTCGCTGGACATGTTTTACTGCTAAAGTTTCCGTATGAGTTAGTAAAATGATATAAATCCCATTGATGAACACTGTTCAATTGTGCGTTGTTTTTATTTAAACTACTGTTTTTGATTGAAATTATTGGCAATGACATTAGCCTGACATTGATTAGTTTTTATCTTTTTTGAGGTTTTTGGTGTAATGAACAGTGTTGTTTTTCAATAAATTGAGAAGGTGATTCGCCCTAGAACCGCTCTAAAAGTGAGTTATATCACTATGCCGAAAAGGCATAGTCTTGCTGTCTTTCGAATTAAGATGATTTCGTCCGGGAGTTTGTTTACACTAAACGAAATACATCTTTAAGCGCACTACCCAGTCCTATGACAGGGTGGGCTTTTTTTGTCCAAAGACCCATTTGGGCTTGAGGTTATAAAATGGAAAAAGTTCCAATGACACTACGTGGCGAGCAAAAGCTACGTGCAGAACTCGATCGTCTACTTAAACTACGTCCTCAGATCTCAGAGGCAATTGCTGAAGCTCGTGAGCTAGGTGATTTAAAAGAGAATGCTGAATATCACGCCGCTCGTGAAGAGCAGGGCATTTGTGAAGCACAAATCCGTGACATTGAATACAAACTGTCAGTTGCTCAAGTTATTGATGTAACGAAGATGGAGAACACGGGTAAAGTTATTTTTGGTTCAACCGTAACCTTGATTGATATTGACACCGAAGAAGAAAAAACGTACCAAATCGTTGGTGATGACGAAGCCGATATCAAAGCAGGTCGCATTTCAGTGAGCTCACCTATTGCTCGTGGCCTGATTGGTAAGATGGAAGGCGATGAAGTTGCTATTCAAACTCCGGGTGGCGCGAAAGACTTCGAAATTGACCGAGTAGAATATATCTAAGTCGTTTGGAGTAGCATTACTACTCTGATAAAACGCAAAAAGGTCGCCTCAGGCGACCTTTTTTCTTCAGCAACGTAAGTAGAGTTACTTACGAGGGATTTCGATTTTACGCTCTTCAGACTGGCGATATAGCACAAGCACTTTACCAATAGTCTGAACTTTTTCAGCGCCCGTCTCACGTACGATAGCGTCGATGATTAGCTGTTTTGTTTCACGATCTTCCGAAGCAACTTTTACTTTGATAAGTTCGTGATGGTTAAGAGCGATTTCAATTTCTGCTAGCACGGCTTCTGTAAGTCCATTTGCGCCCATTAGCACAACAGGTTTTAAACTGTGAGCTAGGCCTTTAAGGTGCTGCTTTTGTTTGGTGCTTAGGTTCATTACGCGGCCAATTTTCTTTAAAATAAGGGTTGAAAAAAGCTATTTTAACGCCATCTATTGCTGAAGACTATAATTTATTGAGTAATAGGTAGCGCCTATTAAAACAATAGCTCCAATTTGTGCCTTGTTGGGATTAAAATGAGTAAACAAAAACATTCGGCTAGTTCTGGTCGTTGGTTGAAAGAACACTTTGATGATAAATACGCGAATGAAGCCCGAAAAAAAGGCTACCGCTCACGTGCTTATTTCAAGATCGATGAGATTCAAACGAAAGATAAATTGTTAAAGCCTGGAATGACAGTCGTCGACTTGGGGGCTGCGCCGGGCGGATGGTCTCAATATGCTGCTAAGATAGTAGGGGACAGTGGTCAGATCATCGCGTGTGACTTGCTTCCTATGGACCCGATTGCTGGCGTTAGCTTTTTACAAGGCGACTTTCGTGATGATGCGGTATTGGAAGCTTTGCTAGAAAGGATCCAACCTTCCATGGTAGACGTAGTAATGTCTGATATGGCGCCTAACATCGCGGGAAACAATTCTGTTGATCAACCTCGCGCTATGTATTTAGTTGAATTAGCTTTAGATATGTGTCGACAAGTTCTAGCGCCTAATGGTAGCTTTGTCGTAAAGGTTTTCCAAGGGGAAGGCTTCGATCAGTATGTGAAAGAAGTCCGAGACATGTTTAAAGCCGTAAAAATTAGAAAACCAGACTCATCGCGAGCTCGCTCTCGAGAGGTCTTCGTCGTAGCCACTGGTTACAAAGGTTAACCATTTTGCTCTCTTGAGAGCGTGTTAACACTATAGCTACAGTTAATGAACTGTAGTACCCTACCTTTAATTACAATTAGTTATCGAGAGGCTTACACCTTGAGTGACATGGCAAAAAATTTAATTCTGTGGCTTGTTATCGCCGTCGTATTGATGTCGGTATTCCAGAGCTTTGGCCCTGGAGAAAGCAATGGCAGAACCGTGGATTACACCACGTTTGTACAGGAAGTTGGCCAAGGCCAGATTCAAGAAGCAACTTTTAAAGACGGTGAAATTAGCTTTGTTCGTCGTGGCGGCGGTGCCAAAATGGTCACTTACATGCCAGTGTATGACCAAAAGCTTCTAGATGACCTAATTAACCAAAACGTGAAAGTACAAGGCACGCCTCCAGAAGAGCAAAGCTTGCTTGGTACTATCTTCATCTCTTGGTTCCCAATGATCTTACTAATTGGTGTATGGATTTTCTTCATGCGTCAAATGCAAGGCGGCGGTGGTAAAGGCGCCATGTCTTTTGGTAAGAGCAAAGCTCGAATGATGAGCGAAGAACAAATCAAGACAACTTTTGCTGACGTTGCTGGCTGTGACGAAGCAAAAGAAGACGTGAAAGAGCTGGTGGACTACCTACGCGATCCAAGCCGCTTCCAAAAACTGGGCGGTAAGATTCCAACGGGTGTTCTAATGGTTGGTCCTCCTGGTACGGGTAAAACGCTTCTAGCGAAAGCCATTGCCGGTGAGGCGAAAGTACCATTCTTTACTATCTCTGGTTCTGATTTCGTAGAAATGTTCGTTGGTGTTGGTGCATCTCGTGTGCGTGACATGTTTGAACAAGCAAAGAAAGCTGCACCTTGTATCATCTTTATCGATGAGATCGATGCGGTAGGTCGTCAACGTGGCGCAGGTGTTGGTGGTGGTCATGATGAACGTGAACAAACACTAAACCAAATGCTCGTTGAGATGGATGGTTTCGAAGGTAACGAAGGTATTATCGTTATCGCTGCGACTAACCGTCCGGACGTGCTAGACCCTGCGCTACTGCGTCCTGGTCGTTTTGACCGTCAAGTGGTAGTTGGTCTTCCAGATGTACGTGGCCGTGAACAGATCCTAAAAGTTCACATGCGTAAGGTCCCTCTAGCGGGTGATGTAGAGCCTTCTCTCATCGCACGTGGTACTCCAGGCTTCTCTGGTGCTGACCTAGCAAACTTAGTTAACGAAGCAGCCCTGTTTGCTGCGCGCGGTAACAAGCGCAACGTTTCTATGGTTGAGTTTGAACTGGCGAAAGACAAAATCATGATGGGTGCTGAGCGCCGTTCAATGGTGATGTCTGAGGAAGTGAAAGAGTCAACCGCATACCACGAAGCGGGTCACGCGATTGTTGGTCGCTTGGTTCCTGAACACGATCCAGTGTACAAAGTGTCTATCATTCCACGTGGTCGTGCGTTGGGTGTAACAATGTACCTTCCAGAGCAGGACCGCGTGAGCATGTCTCGCCAACACCTAGAATCAATGATTTCTAGCTTGTACGGTGGTCGTTTAGCAGAAGAACTTATCTACGGTGCTGACAAAGTATCAACCGGTGCTTCTAATGATATCGAGCGCGCAACAGATATTGCTCGTAAGATGGTTACTCAATGGGGTTTCTCTGAAAAGCTTGGCCCTCTGCTGTATGCAGAAGATGAAGGCGAAGTGTTCTTAGGACGTAGTGTAACTCAGACTAAACATGTGTCTGACGATACAGCGAAGTTGATTGATGACGAAGTTCGTCAGATCATTGACCGCAACTACGATCGTGCGAAGAAAATTCTTCAAGAGAACATGGATATCATGCATGCGATGAAAGATGCGCTGATGAAGTATGAAACCATTGATGCTCGCCAGATTGATGACTTAATGGAGCGCAAAGCTGAAATTCGTGAGCCTGCGGGCTGGAGTGATAACTCAGCAAGCAAACCAGAAGACAGCGACAAGCCTCAAGCAAAGCAAGAAGTTAAAGAAGAAGCAACGGAGACTGCGAAAGATGCAGAACAGCCTAGCTCTTCTGAAACAACTTCTAACGAAGCGCCTGAAAAGAAAGACTCTGAATAAAGAGTATCGATAATATTAAACCCCGAGTTATCTCGGGGTTTTTGTGTTTATGATGATGATTACAGCAAATAACAAATCTTTGGACCTTTCGCGTCCACATGTCATGGCCATTCTAAATGTGACACCGGATTCCTTTTCGGATGGCGGTAAATACAACTCAATTGAACTTGCTCTTGCTCAAGTTGATAAAATGATAAAGGCTGGTGTAAGTATTGTTGATGTTGGTGGTGAATCGACAAGACCTGGTGCACCGGATGTGTCTTTGGAAGAAGAGCTTAGGCGTGTTGTCCCAGTAATCAAAGCCATTCGTGAAAAGTATGATGTGTGGATTTCCGTTGACACCAGTAAAGCAGAAGTGATGCGTCAAGCAATTGATGCTGGGGCTGATTTGATCAATGACATCCGCTCGCTGCAAGAGCCAGGTGCTCTGGAAGTCGCAGCAGAAGCAAACCTTCCAATTTGTCTGATGCATATGAAAGGTCAGCCTAGGACCATGCAAGTTGACCCTCATTATGATGATTTAATGGGGGACGTGTCGGCTTTTCTAGAAGAACGTATCGCGGCGTGTGAAGCAGCAGGGATTGATAAATCTCAACTGATTCTCGATCCTGGGTTTGGCTTTGGCAAAACAATCGAACACAATTATCATATGCTTGCTCATCTTGAAAAGTTTCATGAATTCGGCCTGCCTATTTTGGCTGGCATGTCTCGTAAATCCATGATCTTCAAACTGTTAGACAAGCCAGCGGCAGAGTGTACGAACGCAAGTGTCGTTTGTGCTACGATTGCCGCGATGAAAGGCGCGCAGATCATTCGCGTGCATGACTTTGAAGAGACATTCGAAGCGATGAAAGTTGTTGAGATGACGAAAAACAATATTTAAAAATAATAAAGGAAAGTTTATGTCGAATGAAAGACGTTACTTTGGTACTGACGGTGTGCGCGGTAAAGTAGGACAATACCCAATCACTCCAGACTTCGTACTTAAGCTTGGCTGGGCTGCTGGTCGTGTACTAGCGAAACAAGGCACAAAGAAAGTTATCATAGGTAAAGATACACGTATTTCAGGTTATATGCTTGAATCTGCACTAGAGGCTGGCCTTGCAGCTGCGGGACTTAAAGCAACATTTACTGGTCCCATGCCAACTCCAGCTGTGGCATATTTAACTCAGACTTTCCGTGCCGAGGCTGGTATTGTGATTTCTGCATCACATAACCCATATTACGACAACGGCATTAAATTCTTTTCTTCTGAGGGTACTAAGCTACCTGACGATATTGAATTGGCGATTGAAGCAGAGTTAGATAAAGAAATTGAATGTGTGGAGTCTGCTGAGCTTGGTAAAGCAACCCGCCTAAATGATGCAGCTGGTCGTTACATCGAATTCTGTAAGAGTACTTTCCCATCTGAGTTGAGCCTTGCGAACTTTAAGATCGTAGTAGACTGTGCGCACGGTGCAACGTACCACATCGCTCCAAATGTTTTCAAAGAACTTGGGGCAGAAGTTATCGCTATGGGCGTAGAGCCTAACGGCATCAACATTAATGAAAAAGTGGGCGCAACAGACGTACGAGCTCTTCAACAGCGTGTTGTTGAAGAGCAAGCGCATCTTGGTCTCGCATTTGATGGTGATGGTGACCGCATCATTATGGTCGACCACCTAGGTAACAAAGTTGATGGTGACCAAATTGCTTATATCATCGCTCGTGATGCACTTCGTCGTGGTGAGCTAAAGGGTGGTGTTGTTGGTACACTAATGACTAACTTGGGTATGGAAAATGGTTTAAAGCAGCTAGGCATTCCGTTTGTACGTGCTGCTGTTGGTGACCGTTATGTCATGGAGCAACTGCTAGAAAAAGGTTGGAAAATTGGTGCTGAAAACTCAGGCCATGTGATCTTATTAGATAAAGTCACAACCGGCGATGCGATTGTTGCTGCACTTCAAGTACTTGCTTCTGTAATTGGCAGCGATATGTCTTTATATGAACTATCGCAAGGAATGACACTATATCCTCAGGTTTTAGAAAATGTCCGTTTCTCAGGAGAAAGTAACCCTCTTGAAGCTACAGCTGTATTAAACGCTGTCGCTGAAGTAGAGGCGACACTTGGTGATAAAGGGCGTGTACTGCTGCGTAAGTCTGGCACTGAGCCTTTGATCCGCGTTATGGTGGAAGGCGAAGATGGTGAACTAGTTCAACACTCAGCATTGAAAATCGCTGAGGCTGTTAAAGCAAGTTGTTAATCATTGCGTTAAAGCATGTCTTGAATGAAAAGGGCATCTTTTGCCCTTTTTTTGAGCGCTTAACGCATTGGCATTGATTTTTTACTAATTTTCCCTTGTCAGCGTTACTGGCTTTCGCTAGTATTGCTCCGCCTCCCGTTAGGAGGTCGCTAGCCTTGTTCATAATGATTTATTCTTTTGAACGGCGCTGGCTCAACAATTTGGAACATAGGTGGAAAAAATGTTTTCAGTTCTACTTGTGATTTACCTGTTGGCAGCGCTTGGTGTGATTGGCCTTGTGTTGATTCAACAAGGTAAAGGCGCAGATATGGGAGCCTCGTTCGGTGCTGGTGCTTCAAACACAGTGTTTGGTGCTGGCGGCTCAGGTAATTTCTTAACCCGAACAACTGCTATTTTAGCAACCGTATTCTTTATCGTTAGCTTGTTACTTGGTCGTATGTCTACGCACCAGACTGAATCACAATGGGTAGACCCAACGTTAGGTCAACCAGTTGTTGAACAAGTTGAGGATGCAGCGAGTGAAGTTCCTGCCCCAGCGGGTGATGAAATTCCTCAATAAGCTGTAAGGTTTTGATGCCGAGATGGTGAAATTGGTAGACACGCTAGCATGAGGTGCTAGTGCCTTAGGTGTGAGGGTTCGAGTCCCTCTCTCGGCACCATGTATTTACAAACTTGTAAATCACTTGTTTGCGAGTATAATGCTCAGCAAGTCGGACGCGGGGTGGAGCAGCTTGGTAGCTCGTCGGGCTCATAACCCGAAGGTCGTCGGTTCAAATCCGGCCCCCGCAACCAATCTCTTTCTTTAAAAGGAAATCGTAGATTGGCAAGTTTGCGTAGTGCTAACCACACTACGAGTTAAGAAAAGCAATTGTTGGCTATTCTTAACGTATCAGGGTCCAGCAGCATAAAACCCCGACTATCGGGGTTTTTTGTTATCTGAGCTTTTTGAAATAGCTCAGATACTGCTTGGTTTTTTGATTGGGCTCTGAGCCCTTTTTTTGTTTCTGGAGTGGTTAAATGACTGGTTTAGAAAGACAACTTACTGAAATGCTTGACGCGCCAGTAGCGGCATCAGGTTATGAGTTAGTTGGATTAGAATTCATTCGTGCAGGCGCGCACTCAACGTTACGTATCTACATTGACCATGAAAATGGTATTAACGTAGACGACTGTGCAGAAGTTAGCCACCAAGTTAGTGCAGTTTTAGACGTTGAAGATCCAATTTCTGTTGCTTACAGCCTAGAAGTGTCTTCTCCAGGTTTAGAAAGACCACTTTTTAAAGCAGCACATTACGAGCAATTTATTGGTCACGAGGTCAGCATCGTATTGAAAATGGCTGTAGCAAACCGTCGTAAGTGGAAAGGTATTATCCACGGTGTTGATGGCGAAACAGTGACAATTACTGTAGACGGTCAGCAAGAAGAGTTTGCTCTAAGTAACATTTCCAAAGCTAACCTGATCCCTAAATTTTAGTTCCCTAAAAAAGTTTAAGCTTAGAGGCTAAATACAATGAGTAAAGAAATTTTAGCGGTAGCAGAAGCGGTATCGAACGAAAAAGCGGTACCTCGTGAGCGTATCTTTGAGGCTCTTGAGATTGCTCTAGCAACTTCTACAAAGAAAAAATACGAAATCGAAATCGACGTACGTGTTGCCATTGACCGTAAAACCGGTGAGTTTGTAACTTACCGCCGTTGGTTAGTTGTTGATGACGTTGAGAACCCTACAAAAGAGATCTCACTAGAAGCAGCGCAATACGAAGATGACTCAATCGAGCTTGGCGACTACGTAGAAGACGAAATCGAATCAGTAACGTTTGACCGTATTACGACTCAAACTGCTAAGCAAGTTATCGTACAAAAAGTTCGTGAAGCTGAGCGCGCACAAATCGTTGAACAGTTCATCGACAATGAAGGTGATCTAATCACTGGTGTCGTGAAAAAAGTAAACCGTGACACAATCGTGCTTGATCTTGGTAATAACGCTGAAGCGGTAATCCTGCGTGATGACCAACTTCCTCGTGAAAACTTCCGTCCAGGCGACCGTGTACGTGGCCTTCTTTACAAAGTCGCGCCTGAAGCACGTGGTTTCCAATTGTTCATCACTCGTTCTAAGCCAGAAATGTTGGCAGAACTGTTCCGTGTTGAAGTGCCTGAAATCGCAGAAGATATTATCGAGTTGAAAGGCGCGGCACGTGATCCTGGTTCTCGCGCTAAGATCGCTGTCAAAACAAATGACAAACGTATCGACCCTGTAGGTGCGTGTGTTGGTATGCGTGGTGCACGTGTACAAGCTGTTTCTGGCGAACTTGGTGGGGAGCGTATCGATATTGTGCTTTGGGATGATAACCCAGCTCAATTCGTTATCAACGCAATGGCGCCAGCTGATGTTGCTTCTATCATCGTTGATGAGGATGCACACTCAATGGACATCGCAGTTGAAGCTGACAACCTAGCGCAAGCTATCGGTCGTAACGGTCAAAACGTGCGTCTAGCATCTCAACTAACAGGTTGGGAACTGAATGTTATGACAGTTGCTGATCTTCAGAAGAAACACGCTGAAGAATCACAAGCATCTATTGAAAACTTCATGAAGTACCTAGATATTGAAGAAGACTTCGCTCAACTTCTTGTTGAAGAAGGTTTCTCAACGCTAGAAGAAATCGCATACGTGCCAGTTAACGAGCTACTAGAAATCGATGGTTTGAATGAAGAACTAATCGAAGAGCTTCGTGGACGTGCAAAAGATGCACTAACGACGATCGCACTAGCACAAGAAGAGTCTTTTGAAGGTCTAGAACCAGCTGAGGACCTACTTGCACTTGAAGGTCTTGAGCGTGAGATGGCATTTAAATTGGCAGCGAAAGGTGTAGCGACACTGGAAGATCTTGCTGACCAAGGTATTGACGATTTAGAAGGTATCGAAGGCCTGACCGAAGAACGTGCAGGTGAGCTAATTATGGCCGCACGTAACATCTGTTGGTTCGGCGAAGAAGCATAATTTTCGGCAAGGAGGAAGCGGCATGACACAATTAACAGTTAAAGCACTGAGTGATGAGATTGGTACGCCAGTCGACCGCTTGATTGAACAACTTGCTGACGCTGGCATTAAAAAGGCGAGCTCTGACAATGTTACTGATGAAGAGAAGCAGAAGCTTCTCTCTCATTTAAAGAAAGAACACGGTGATAAATCAGGTGATTCAGAGCCGACTCGCCTTACGCTTCAGCGTAAAACTCGTAGTACACTTAGTGTGAACGCGGGTGGTGGTAAGAGTAAGAATGTTCAGGTTGAGGTGCGCAAAAAACGTACATACGTGAAGCGCAGCACAATTGAAGATGAAGCGAAACGTGAAGCTGAAGAAGCAGCACAACGTGAAGCAGAAGAAGCAGCAAAACGTGCAGCAGAAGAAGCTGCAAAACGTGAAGCTGAAGAAGCTGCGAAACGTGAAGCTGAAGAAGCTGCAAAACGTGAAGCGGAAGAAAAAGCGAAACGTGAAGCTGAAGAAAAAGCGAAGCGAGACGTAGATACGAATGCACAACGTAATGCTGAAGAAAAAGCAAAGCGTGATGCTGAAGAGAAAATTAAGCAAGAAGCAGCGCGAAAAGAGGCCGACGAGCTTAAACGTCGTCAGGAAGAAGAAGCTAAGCGTAAGGCTGAAGAGGAAAGTCAGCGCAAGCTTGAAGAAGCTCGCGAATTGGCTGAAAAGAATAAAGAGCGTTGGTCTGCTGCAGAAGAGAAAAAGGGTGATATGGAAGATACAGATTACCATGTAACGACTTCACAATACGCACGTGAAGCCGAAGATGAAGCAGATCGCAAAGTAGAAGGCGGTCGTCGTAAGAAGAAAAAAGCAGCTTCGGGTAAAGACGACCAAGCTCGCGGTGGCCGTAACAACCAACGTGGCGGTAGAGGTCGTAAGGGCAAACTTGCTAAGCCGACTTCAATGCAGCACGGGTTTGATAAGTCAGCAACGGTTGCTAAGCAAGACGTTGTAATTGGCGAAACGATCGTTCTATCAGAACTTGCTAACAAGATGTCGGTTAAAGCGACAGAAGTTATCAAAGTAATGATGAAGATGGGCGCTATGGCGACTATCAACCAAGTGATCGACCAAGAAACAGCACAACTTGTTGCTGAAGAAATGGGCCATAAAGTAGTTCTTCGTAAAGAGAACGAACTGGAAGAAGCGGTACTATCTGACCGTGACACTAACGCGGAAGCAGTTCCACGTGCTCCAGTTGTTACTATCATGGGTCACGTTGACCACGGTAAAACGTCAACACTTGACTACATCCGTCGCACACACGTTGCTTCTGGCGAAGCGGGTGGTATTACTCAGCACATTGGTGCGTACCACGTTGAAACAGACAACGGCATGATCACGTTCCTTGATACTCCTGGACACGCAGCGTTTACTGCAATGCGTGCTCGTGGTGCTCAAGCAACAGATATCGTTGTTCTTGTAGTTGCAGCAGACGATGGCGTAATGCCACAAACAGTAGAAGCGATTCAGCACGCGAAAGCGGCAGGCGTTCCTCTAATTGTTGCTGTGAACAAGATCGATAAAGAAGACGCGAACCCAGATAACGTTAAGAACGAGCTTGCTCAATACGACGTTATTCCTGAAGAGTGGGGCGGTGAGAACATGTTCGTTCACATCTCTGCTAAACAGGGTACAAACATCGATGGTCTTCTAGAAGCAATCCTTCTTCAGTCTGAAGTTCTTGAACTTACAGCTGTAGCTGAAGGCATGGCATCTGGTGTTGTTGTTGAATCTCGCCTAGATAAAGGTCGTGGTCCAGTTGCAACAGTACTTGTTCAATCAGGTACACTAAACAAAGGCGACATCGTTCTTTGTGGTCAAGAATACGGCCGTGTTCGTGCAATGCGTGATGAGCTAGGTAAAGAAATTACTTCGGCTGGCCCATCTATCCCTGTAGAGATCCTAGGTCTTTCAGGTGTACCATCTTCAGGTGATGAAGCAACAGTAGTTCGTGACGAGCGTAAAGCGCGTGAAGTAGCTAACTACCGTGCTGGTAAGTTCCGTGAAGTGAAACTTGCTCGTCAGCAGAAATCTAAACTAGAGAACATGTTCTCTAACATGACTGCTGGTGAAGTTGCTGAACTTAACGTTGTACTTAAAGCAGACGTTCAAGGTTCTGTAGAAGCAATCGCAGACT
This sequence comes from Vibrio sp. 1069, assembly GCF_033340555.1. Taxonomy (NCBI): domain Bacteria; kingdom Pseudomonadati; phylum Pseudomonadota; class Gammaproteobacteria; order Vibrionales; family Vibrionaceae; genus Vibrio; species Vibrio sp. 1069. Next base: position 26,536 of record NZ_JAWOWP010000008.1, on the reverse strand, counting down.
CACTAGTTAAGCTATCTACTGACGAAGTTAAAGTGAACATCGTTGGTTCTGGTGTTGGTGGTATTACGGAAACTGACGTAGTACTAGCGGAAGCTTCAAACGCAATCATCCTTGGCTTTAACGTTCGTGCAGATGCTTCTGCTCGTCGTGCTGTTGAAGCCGCAGCTGTTGACTTACGTTACTACTCAATCATTTACCAATTGATTGACGAAGTGAAACAAGCAATGGGCGGTATGCTTGCTCCAGAATTCAAGCAAGAGATCATTGGTCTTGCTGAAGTTCGTGACGTGTTTAAGTCACCGAAACTGGGCGCTATCGCTGGTTGTATGGTTACAGAAGGTGTGATCAAGCGTAACAACCCAATCCGTGTACTACGTGATAACGTTGTTATTTACGAAGGTGAACTAGAGTCACTGCGTCGTTTCAAAGATGACGTTCAAGAAGTTAAGAATGGCTACGAATGTGGTATCGGCGTTAAGAACTACAATGATGTTCGCGTTGGTGACCAAATCGAAGTCTTCGAAATCGTTGAAATTAAACGTACTCTAGACTAATTGACTAAAATTACTAATATTGTCTTTGAAAGATAAGTAGTAATTGGTTGTTGAATACACCATGGGGGGCTGGCTTTGACCAACCCCCCATTCTTTCTATATAAGAGTAAAGATATGTCAAAAGAATTTAGCCGCACGCAGCGCGTTGCACAGCAGCTGCAAAAAGAACTAGCGATGATCCTTCAACGTGAAGTTCGTGACTCTCGCCTTGGCATGGTGACGATCTCAGACGTAGAAGTCTCTCGTGACCTAGCTTACGCAAAAGTATTTGTGACCTTCCTATGTGTGGGTGAGCAAACACCTGAATCATGTCTAGCAGCGCTACGTGAGCACGAAGTGCACATTCGCATGATGTTAGGTAAGCGTATTCGTCTACGTTTAACGCCAGAAATCCGCTTCCACTATGACAATACGCTTGTTGAAGGTATGCGTATGTCTAACCTAGTGTCTGAAGTCGTTAGTTCAGACAAACAAAAGCAAAAAGATTCTGGTCGTGAGGACGAAGAATAATGGCTCGTCGTCGTAAAGGTCGTCCAATTAATGGCGTTATACTGTTGGACAAACCAACAGGTATCTCTTCCAATGATGCACTGCAAAAAGTAAAGCGAATCTACTTTGCCGAGAAAGCAGGCCACACTGGAGCCTTGGACCCATTAGCGACAGGCATGCTGCCAATTTGCTTGGGTGAAGCGACAAAATTTTCTCAGTTTCTTCTTGATTCTGATAAACGCTACCGCGTGATCGCAAAGCTGGGTGAACGTACCAATACGTCTGACTCGGATGGTGAAGTTGTAGAGACGCGTCCAGTCGATGTTACGTTAGACAAGCTAGAAGCGTGCATCGATCAGTTCCGTGGTGAATCTGATCAAGTGCCTTCCATGTTCTCTGCGTTGAAGTATCAAGGTAAACCCTTGTATGAATACGCTCGTAAAGGCATCGAAGTTCCGCGTGAATCTCGTAAGATCACGGTATATGAGATTGTTCTTCACCGTTTTGAAGGCGATGAAGTAGAGATGGAAGTGCACTGCTCTAAAGGTACCTATATTCGTACTATCGTTGATGATCTGGGCGAAATGTTAGGTTGTGGTGCGCACGTAACTATGCTTCGTCGTACTGGTGTGGCTAAATACCCTTACGAGAATATGGTAACACTTGAGCAACTAAATGAGTTGCTAGAGCAAGCTCACCGCGAGGAACGAGCGCCTCGAGAACTACTGGACCCGCTACTTTTGCCAATGGATACAGCGGTAGAAGACTTACCAGAAGTCAACTTGGTGCCTGAACTGGCGGATATGGTCCAACATGGGCAGCCCGTTCAAGTATTTGGTGCTCCGACAGAGGGCTCACTTCGCCTTACTATGGGTGAAGAACGCTTATTTATTGGCGTTGGCGAAATGAACGAAGATGGCAAAATCGCTCCTAAGCGATTGGTCGTGTTCCGAGATGACGTTGCATCCAAGTAAATGATTGAAAATACCGACCTGAGTGTCGGTATTTTTATATTGCACGAGATAGGAAATTTCCCTATAATCCGCGCTTCGCGTAGCGGCTGAATCAGAGATTGGCTGCTACAACTTTAAACCTACTCTTATTAGGAGAGAATTATGTCTCTGAATGCAGAAACTAAAGCAGCAATCGTTGCAGAATACGCACAAGGCGAAGGCGACACTGGTTCACCAGAAGTTCAAGTAGCTCTACTTACAGCTTCTATCAACCACCTACAAGGTCACTTCAAAGCGCACAAAGGCGATCACCACAGCCGTCGTGGTCTTCTACGCATGGTTTCTCGTCGTCGTAAGCTTCTAGATTACCTAAAAGGTAAAAACCTAGCTCGCTACCAAGACCTAATCAAACGTCTAGGCCTACGTCGCTAATCAGCGACTGCATAGCAGTTTGTCTAAAAAGGGGCTTTATGCCCCTTTTTTGTTGCCTAAATTTAGCCAAATTAGACTTATGCCGTTATAATACTGGCGGCTAAACCTTGTAAGAGGTTTTCTCAAAAGCTCATAGCATTACAGTCAACCACGTCGACCAAAAGGTCGCGACTATTCAAAAGGAACTTCCGAGTTTCTTTTTACTAGTCGCGATTCGTAATGCCTTGAGTGTCAATTAACACATCTAAGATTTCTTTAAGCACTAAAGGAAGATTAGAAACAAGGAATAACAATGTTCGAAAAACCAGTTGTTAAAACGTTCCAGTACGGTAACCACACAGTTACTTTAGAAACTGGCGTTATTGCACGTCAAGCTACAGCAGCAGTTATGGTCACAATGGATGATACGTCTGTATTCGTATCTGTTGTAGGTAAAAAAGAAGCCGTTGCAGGTCAAGACTTCTTCCCACTAACGGTTAACTACCAAGAGCGTACTTACGCTGCGGGTAAAATCCCAGGCGGCTTCTTCAAACGTGAAGGTCGTCCTTCTGAAGGCGAAACGCTAACAGCTCGTCTAATCGACCGTCCAATCCGTCCGCTATTCCCAGACGCGTTTAAAAACGAAGTTCAGGTTATCGCGACAGTAATGTCTGTAAACCCAGATGTTCAGCCAGATATCGTTACAATGATCGGTACTTCTGCTGCTCTTGCTATCTCTGGCATTCCATTCAACGGCCCTATCGGTGCGGCGCGTGTTGGTCATATCGATGGTCAGCTTGTACTTAACCCTAGCCAAACTGAACTAGAAACTTCTAAGCTTGACCTTGTTGTTGCAGGTACAGAGTCAGCAGTATTGATGGTTGAGTCAGAAGCGGACAACCTAACTGAAGAAGAAATGCTAGCGGCGGTTGTTTATGGTCATGACCAACAACAAGTTGCTATTAAAGCTATCAACGAATTCAAAGCAGAAGTTGCAACTCCTGCTTGGGATTGGGTTGCTCCTGAAGAGAACACAGCGCTTAAAAATAAGATTGCTGATCTAGCAGAAGCTAAACTTGTTGAAGCTTACCAAATTACTGAGAAAATGGCTCGTTACGACCGCATCCATGAGATCGCTGCGGAAGTAAATGAAGTTCTTCTTGCTGAAGATCCTGAAGCAGACACAAAAGAAATCCACACTATCTTCCATGATCTAGAGAAGACAGTAGTACGTAGCCGTATTATTGCTGGTAACCCTCGTATCGATGGCCGTGAAAAAGACATGGTTCGTGCACTAGATGTACGTACTGGTGTTCTTCCTCGTACTCACGGTAGCGCGCTATTCACTCGTGGTGAAACTCAGGCGATCGTTACTGCAACGCTAGGTACTCAGCGTGATGCTCAAATCATCGATGAGCTAACTGGTGAGCGTAAAGATCACTTCCTACTGCACTACAACTTCCCTCCATACTGTGTAGGTGAAACTGGTTTTGTAGGTTCTCCTAAGCGTCGTGAAATCGGCCACGGTAAACTGGCGAAGCGTGGTATTGCTGCAGTAATGCCTTCTGTTGATGAGTTCCCATACACAGTACGTGTTGTATCGGAAATCACTGAATCTAACGGTTCATCTTCAATGGCTTCAGTATGTGGTACTTCTCTTGCGCTTATGGACGCAGGTGTACCAATCAAAGCATCTGTTGCTGGTATTGCAATGGGTCTTGTTAAAGAAGGTGACGATTTCGTTGTACTTTCTGACATCCTTGGCGATGAAGACCACCTAGGTGACATGGACTTTAAAGTAGCAGGTACTAACACTGGTATCACTGCACTTCAAATGGACATCAAGATCGAAGGCATCACTAAAGAAATCATGCAAATTGCGCTTAACCAAGCTCAAGGCGCACGTAAGCACATCCTATCTGTAATGGATGAAGCAATCTCTGGTGCTCGTGAAGACATCTCTGAATTTGCTCCGCGTATTCACACGATGAAGATCAGCGCTGAGAAGATCAAAGACGTTATCGGTAAAGGTGGTGCAGTTATCCGTGCTCTAACTGAAGAGACTGGTACAACTATCGAAATCGAAGACGACGGTACTATCAAGATTGCGGCAACTGAAGGCACTGCTGCGAAAGAAGCTATCCGCCGTATCGAAGAGATCACTGCTGAAGTTGAAGTGGGCCGTATCTACACAGGTAAAGTTGCACGTCTAGCAGACTTCGGTGCATTCGTAACGGTTCTTCCAGGCAAAGATGGTCTTGTACACATTTCTCAAATCGCAGAAAAACGCGTAGAGAAAGTGTCTGACTACCTAGCTGAAGGTCAAGAAGTTCAAGTTAAAGTTCTTGAAATCGACCGCCAAGGCCGTGTACGTCTAAGCATGAAAGAAGCGGTAGAAAAGCCAGCTGAAGAAGCTGCTGCTGAAGCACCAGCTGCTAAAGACGAGTAAGACAAAATGAGACTTTCAGCCTTTTATTAGATTAAGGGCCTGAAAGCATGTTATAAAAGGGGAGCATTTTCGCTCCCCTTTTTTGGTTTGTTTCGATGTATTAACCTCAAACGAGGTTATCGCCTATATTGCATTAAGAGAAATAAATCTTGAGCGGTCCAAACAGGAGTATCAATTAGTGAAATGGTTTCAAACCGCAATTTTATGTGTTGCTATCGCGCTGACCGGTTGTGCAAATACTTCTCAACAATCAGCACAAAAGTGGTTATATCCACCGATGGCGGTGCCACTTCAGCCTAGTGTTCAACAAGAAGTACAAATCGCGCGTCTCTCGCAGTTGCTACAACGTCCCGACCTTAGTGATGAAGTGCGCGCTAAAATGCATTATGAGCGCGGTAGCTACTACGACAGCGTTGGTTTACGTGATCTTGCCCGTTTGGACTTTAACCAGTCTTTGCAGTTGAATCCTGCTCAGCCGGACATCTTCAATCTTTTGGGAGTATACTTTACCCAAGTAGGAGAGTTTGATGCGGCATATGAAGCGTTTGACTCGACCATAGAGTTGGCTCCTGATAATACCTATGCTGAGCGCAACCGTGCGATTGCACTGTATTATGGTGGCCGAATCGATCTCGCTTTAGAAGATATGACCAAGCATTATCAAGAAATGCCAACGGATCCTTTTCGTTCATTATGGCTGTACATCATCGAAGCTGAGCAAAATCCAGAGCAAGCAAAAGCCAATCTTCAACAGCGTTATTTACGAGATCGTAGTGAAGAGTGGGGGTGGGTTCTTGTTGCTATCATCCTGCGAGACGTCTCGGACGAAGACGCGCTTAAAGCAATTATGGATGGAACGAGAGAGAACTATCGCCTAGCTGAACGATTGACGGAAACGTATTTCTACCTTGGAAAGCGTAATCAGCTTGAAGGTGATATCGCAAGTGCCATCTCACTTTATAAGCTCGCGATTTCGTTCAACGTTTACGATTATGTTGAGCATCGCTATTCTTTCTTGGAGTTGGCGCAAATTTACGATCAATTACAGCAAGATAGATTGGCCAAGTTAAAGGCTGCCAAGAAGCTGGAAATTGAATGATTTAGAGCCGCTCGATGAGAGCGGCTTTTTTTATGATTGAACTTGATGAGTGACTCATTTAAAATAGTTAGTCTTGCTAACTAAGTGGTGGTGGCTTTTATGGCATTAGAAGAAAGCTTGATTGATTTAGAGCGTTTTTGCGCCAAAGCTTGGCGTGTCTATGCCAAAGAAGATCCATTATCACATCTAAGCTTTAATGAGTTCGATTATTTACGTGTGATTCAGGTTTACCCTGAGGGTGTGCGAATAACCGATCTTGCAGAAGAGCTGCAAGTGACTAAGCCTTCCGCATCGACAATGGTTGTGCGTTTGGAAAAAAAGGGTTTGGTGAAACGCATCGCATGTAATGAGGATGCTCGTGCTAAGCGTGTGTTGCTTACGGAAGAAGTCGCAGAAAAAATGTCTTTGGAGCAGGTAGTGTACAAAGATATCTCTGACCAAATGATGCAACAATTAAATCAGCAAGAAGCTGAACAGTTACAAGCTTTATTGAATAAAGCATTGAGTAATAAGTCATTTTAAACTGAAGCAAAGGCCTCAGCTGTATGGTTTAGTTTTTGTTGTTTCATCTTTCTTTTATTTAATTTAACCATTTAGTTAGCTTTGCTAACTACTGGTGACAGTCATGCAAAACTCAATTTATAGACAGTTTTGGAAATATACGATTCCAACCGTCGCAGCAATGCTCGTAAACGGTTTGTATCAAATAGTTGATGGCATTTTTATTGGCCGTTATGTTGGCGCTGACGGATTAGCTGGGATCAATGTTGCGTGGCCTATTATCGGTTCGATCCTCGGTATAGGAATGATGATTGGGGTGGGGACTGGCGCGCTGACTTCGATCAAGCAAGGAGAGAACGATCATGAAGGCGCTAAGCGAATCCTAACGACCGGATTGACGTTGTTAGCGGCATTGATGCCGATCGTTGCTACAATATTGTTCTTGTTTTCGGATGAATTTATTCGCTGGCAAGGTGCGGAAGGGCGAGTGTTTGAACTTGCGCTGCAATATTTGCATATTCTGATTGTCGCGTGCGTATTCACGTTGGGTTCTATCGCAGTTCCGTTTTTATTACGCAATGACGACAGCCCGAACTTAGCAACGATTTTGATGGTCATCGGTGCCGTTATTAACATTGTATTAGACTACGTATTTATTGCTTGGTTGGAGTGGGAGTTAACCGGAGCCGCTATTGCCACTGCACTTGCACAATTAGTGGTCACTGTGCTAGGTATTGGTTACTTCTTTACTTCAAAAGCAACATTACGCCTTAGTATCCGCGACTTCAAAGTTCAGGTTGATGCTGCACCAAAGATTATCATGATAGGTACATCAAGTTTCTTTATGTACGCCTACGGCTCTGTGATGGTGGCACTGCACAACGCGTTATTTTCTCAATACGGAAGTGCAATGTTGATCGGAGCGTACGCCATTTTGGGGTACATCGTGACGGTTTACTATCTGATAGCAGAAGGAATTGCGAATGGTATGCAGCCTTTAGTGAGCTTCAACCACGGTGCGCGTAATCAGGAGAACATTAGAAAGTTATTAAAGGTCGCGATGGGGACATCTGTGCTTGGCGGGGTGGCGTTCGTTGTTTTGATGAACCTTTTCCCGTACGAACTGGTTGCGGTGTTTAATAATGCAGACCAACAGTTGATTGATAGCACCGTAATCGGGATTCGTTTACACATGTTTGCGTTGTTCTTAGATGGTTTTTTAGTTGTGGCGGCCGCGTACTATCAATCAGTAAACAAAGGCAGCAAAGCTATGTTTGTAACACTAGGCAACATGCTGGTCCAGTTGCCATTCTTATTCATTATGCCGAAACTTTTCGGCGTGACAGGTATTTGGTTAGCTTTCCCATTGTCTAACATTGCATTGAGTTTGGTCGTGATCAGTATGTTGTGGCGAGATGTGAAAAAGCTGCTTAATGAGAGTTCTGTCGAACCAAGGGTGCAAGCCTGCTAACAAAAGCTAACAGATAAAAGCGAGGCTAGGCCTCGCTTTTATCTTTAAGGATTAAATGGTTTTTACTTCTAAGCCCGCTAGTTGATGCCAATAGCCATTGCATTGGCGGCTTTCGAGCTTTTCAGGATTATCGCCGTATTCGTTTGAGCGAAAACGCTCTAACTCTGAAAAAGTGTCGATACCAAGAGGGCTTAACCGGACCACATCAACCAGCCCTTTCATACTTGGTAAGTCATTGATGAGGTTGTAGCAATACCCTGACTGTGTTTGAATGCCGTTAAGGTTAAAGACTTCTTGCCCTTCTTGGCTGCTGACCTGGATACCCGTAGGGTATTTGATACAGCAGGTTTCGCAATCGTCTTTCGCTCGGTTTTCAGCTCGGGCTGTGAAACAGCGAGCGGAATACGCTAAAGGCAAATAACCGTGGCTAAATACCTCAACTTCAAACTTGTTACGAATACCAAGCTCGTCACACTGAACTAAAGTATCGTTTAACCATTCGCGAGAGAGTTCGACAGGCATGCACCAACGCATCATACCTTGCTTCAAAAATAAGTTGAGCGTGTGTGCGTTATAAGTATTGATTGCAGGGCCAACGACGAAAGGCACTTTATGCTCTGATGCCAATTGAACAGCAGATACGTCATTTGCTTCAATCGCGAAGTCACCGTTGTCGATGTACTTCCTCATTATGTTTACTTCACTCGGAGCTTCTAGTAGTGCCATTGTTGATAGCACCACTTGCTTGCCAGATGCAGACAGCTCTTTTGCGATTTCAAGCCAATGCGAAGGCTTCATTTCTCGACGTTTTGAACATACGGTTTCCCCAAGATAGATGATGTCCGCGGAGCTTGATTTCGCTTGTTCATAAAACGCTTCGATGTCTTGTTTTGGCCAGAAGTACAACAGCGGGCCAAGCGCGTATTTCATTGAATTATCCATCTTAACCTCTACTGCCATTTGCGGTGATAAGCACCAAGTGTGGTCTGCGTACCTTCAGACACGTTTGCCAATGCGGCATCCCAAGCCGCTTCGACTTGGTAAGCTTCTGGGTTTGCTTGGTAACGGTCAATCGCGGCTCGCCATGTTCGAGTGACTTGTTCTACGTAAGCAGGGCTACGTTGGCGACCTTCAATTTTTACAGAAGCCACATTTGCAGCAAATAGTTCTGGCAGCATAGAGAGGGTGTTCAAACTGGTTGGTTCTTCCAGTGCGTGGTAGCGTTTTTTCTCGCCTTCGATTTCTGCTTCGAAACGACCTTTACACAAGGTAGGGTAGCCCGCATTTTCACCGGTGCTGTAGCGATCGATCAAAATGTCGTTAAGGCGGGATTCCAGACCATTTTCTGTTTCTTGCCAGCGAACGTACTTAGCTGGAGAGCATGCTCCCACAGTGTTTGGAGACTCGCCTGTCATGTATGACGATAGGTAGCAGCGACCTTCAGACATGATGCAAAGGCTACCAAAAGCAAAGACTTCTAACTCGACATCGCTAGTGATGTTGCGTGAGAGCTGTTTGACCTGATGAATCGATAAAACGCGGGGTAGCACTACCCGTTTTACGTTGAAGTTTTGTTTGTAAAAATCAATGGCTGCGACGTTGGTCGCTGATGCTTGCACTGAAAGGTGTAGTTCCAGATCGGGATATTTGCGAGCCGCGTACTCCAGCACTGCAATGTCTGCAACAATCAGCGCGTCTACACCCAGTGCCGCTGCATTGTCTACTGCGTTCGTCCAGCGCTCGAAGCCATTGGGATGAGCGAAGGTATTCAACGCGACATGAATTTTTTTATTGCGGTCATGAACGTATTGCACCGCTTTTTCTAACTTTTTGCCGTTAAAGTTGAGGCCAGCAAAGTGACGGGCGTTGGTATCATCTTTGAAACCAATGTAGACGGCATCGGCACCGCAATCAATCGCAGTTTTTAACGCAGGCAGGTTACCCGCGGGACACAAGAGTTCCATATGCTCACAATCATTGAGAATAAAAAGGTGTCCGCATTTTATGAAGAATTATGAATAGCGAAATTGACCTAAGTTAGGTTTAGCTCAATAAAGTCGATATTTACCCCTTGCGAGTAAGGGTATCGGGTCGGGGTTAGTTCTTGTGACGACGATTCTGTACAAACAGCTCTTCAATTTCGTGTTTTGGCTGTGGGCGATAAAAATGGAATCCTTGAATCGCATTACATTGAAGGTTAGAGAGCAGGGTCGCTTGCTGATGGGTTTCCACCCCCTCGGCAACGACAGTTAAGTCGAGCGACTTACCCAGATTAATGATGTTTTCAATCACAGTGACTTGTTTCGGTAGTGTGTCGATATCATTAATAAAAGCGCGGTCGATTTTTAGCTCGTCAATAGGGAAACGCGCTAAGTAAGAAAGAGAAGAGTAGCCGGTACCAAAGTCATCGATAGAGAGAGCGAAGCCAAGCTTTTTAATCGCATTCAACATTTGCAGTGTATGTTCGCTATCACTCATCACGGCACTTTCGGTTAGCTCGAAGGTAATGCAGCTTGGATCAAGCTCGGTAGTGCGAAGCAGCTTTTCCATAAAGTCGATCAGCTGTGGGTTGCCAAATTGCTCGGGAGAGAGGTTGATGGCGACACGGCCTGGCAGTATGCCTTGTTGCTTCCAACGTTTTACCGTATTGAAAACATCACGCATCACGACACGTCCAAGGTGTTCTATTAACCCAGCGCGCTCGGCGACAGGAATGAATGAGCCAGGACTAATGTACCCTTCGACTGGATGCTTCCAACGAACGAGCGCTTCTGCGCCGTTGATACTGAAGTCTCGCGCGTTAACCTTAGGTTGATACCACACTTCCAAACCGTTCTGCTGCAATGCTTTTTGCAGTTCGATTTCAAGCCACAAACGCATACGCGCTTCTTTGTTCATTTGATCGTTAAATTTGATCAGACGATTTCTACCACGATCTTTGGCTTCATACATCGCAGTATCGGCATTTTGTAGTAGGATTCGCGCATCTTGTCCGTCTTCAGGGTATCGAACGCTACCAATTGAACACGCAAGGCGTTTACTGAAGTGGTGCAAGTCGAAAGGTTGGTTGATCAACGAGATAATGCGATCGGACAAAATTTCAGCCATGCGGGTGTTTTCTGGCTCCGGCAGAATGACGCCAAACTCATCGCCACCCAAATGACCAATAATCGCTTGGTTTGGCAGTAACCGTTTAAGACGGGCCGATACCTCTTGAATCACTTTATCGCCAATATGGTGACCAAGTGAGTCATTAATGTTTTTGAAGTTATCGATATCCAAATAGAATACCAGAAGCGGTGTTTGCTTTTTGATCAGCTGTTCCAAACGTTTGGTGAAGCCAAAGCGGTTGTAGAGTTTGGTGAGCGAGTCAATGTGTATGTCTTCATTCGATGCAGAAGACAGGTTTTTGGGCGCATCATCAGCATCTTGGATTAGGATAATTTGAGATTCGCTACCTAATATCGCCGTGGAATCCGCGTGTAGCTGAACTTTCCGTTCAAAGCCGCATCTTGCGCTGGTTAAGCAGACAAAAGGTTTGTCAGAAATTAATGTACTCAATCGATGACTAAATACCTTTTTACTGTTTTCATCGATGAATAAACGACTTAGCTCTTCACCCAACAATTCATGAGGAGAGTTAAGTCCGAGAAGGCGCGCTGATGCGGGGTTCGCAGAGATGACAATATCATCCTCGATAAGCAGTAAGCCGTCTGGTAGCAGTTGTGTTAACTTCGCAAACTTACTTTCGGACTCTTCTAAGGAGCGAACGAGTATCTGCTTTTCTGAAGTATCGACAGCGTGAAAAACAACAAAGCGAATGTCGTTACCTTCAAAAACTGGCGAAAGACTAAAGTGAAGGCTGGTTTCAAGGTCGGTTTCATCGAGCGTGATTTCGGCTTCGACATGTGCCCCTTTGAACGCGCGCTGATAGTATGGTGCAAGCTTCTTATAAAACTGCTCACCCAGCACTTGGCAATCGTTTAAGCCGACGATTTCCTCATGACTTAAACCTGCGATATCGCAGTAACGGTCACTTACCATTCGATAATTGTGTTTTTTATCAAGAATGGCAAAGAAGAAAGGGCTATTTGAGGTTAGCGTGGCAAACCAATGTTTTAATTGCTGGGAAGGCATTAGGGTATTACCGATCTCCAATGAGCCAGATTATTCGTCCGTGTATAAAAAGCGACACCCTGATAAGCCTGCGGCGGTCTACCACCAAGCTAAAGTGTTACTTGCCATTAAAGGGCTCGCGGTTTTAGCTGTGCAGTCGACAATCACATGGATACGCTCAGATAACTATAACTTTGAAAATACGGTTGTAAAAGTGTTTATCCACCTGTTCGCATCAATAATACACGTAAGTTCAAAAAAAGAAGCGTTAGTGAGCAATAAACCACCAATCTAAAATAAGCACTTTATTGATACATAACAGTAATCTCATCGCCACGATTGCTTAATATAAGCAACCTAATGACAAAGTAACGGATAATGAACGTGTTAAACAAGATTCGCAGTCAACTAGTAAAGAACGCAGCTAATATTTTGCGTTCTCCAGTCCAGTTATTTCCACAGCCAATTCAGCAAAAAGCGTTGCTGGAAGGGCTAAAAATGGTGTTTAAAGAAGCCTTGGAAGATGGTGACTTTGAGTTCCTTGAAGACAAGTGGTTAAAAGTTGCGATTAAAGACTTGAACTTAGCATGGTACATCAGCTATCAAGACGAAAAATTGGTGGTAGCTGAAAAACCAGTTCAGGAAGATGTGAGTTTTAGTGGTAATCTAAACGACCTAGTACTGATTGCTGGTCGTAAAGAAGACCCTGACACACTGTTCTTCCAACGTCGCCTTTCAATTGAAGGTGATACTGAGCTTGGCTTAGAAGTGAAAAACTTAATGGACAGTGTCGACTTAGAGCAGTTACCGAAAGCAATGCAAGTCGCTTTGAATCAATTGGCTGATTTTGTTCAGAAAGGAGTTCAAGCGCCTGCACAACCAACCGGAGTAGCGAATGCTTATTCGAACTGAAGCCCCTGCGGACATTCTTACCATTGACCGCTTATTGAAACACGCCTTCCCAACGGAAGCTGAAGCTGAGCTTGTGATGCGTTTGCGCGAAAACAGCAAATTCACACTTTCCTTAGTCGCGTGTACAGATGAGGGAGAGGTGATAGGCCATGCTTTATTTAGCCCTGTGACCTTAAATGGTGAAGATTTGTCATGGCAAGGGCTAGCGCCATTAGCTGTTCATGAAGATTACCGTCGCCAAGGCATCGCTGCAGAGTTGATCAAAGAAGGTTTCGATTCACTGCGTGATTTTGGCTACCCAGTGTGTGTGGTGTTGGGCGATCCTGATTATTACGCGCGCCAGGGTTTTCAATCATGCGACGAGATGGGCTTTGAATGTGCTTGGGATGTCCCTAAAGGTGCATTTCGAGTCGCAGAGTTGGTCGAAGGTCAATGTGCTGGACGCTCCGGACGCATAGACTATGCGCCAGAGTTCTCTGAACTGTAAATGAAAGAAGCCCACGACTAAGTGGGCTTCTTTCTTATTCACTGAAAACTGAGATAGGGAGGTTAGGATGACTGGTTACTTTTCTTTTTGCCCCAGACCTCTATTTTCGCTTTTTTACTTACCCCTAGCAGGCTGAGTTTTGTGCTTCCCCAGCTACTGTAAGTCATTTCAATCTGTTTTAGCTTGGCTTCTTTTGTACCTGGAAGGCTCCAGGCACGAGTCGACAATCCGCTTGTTAGTACGCCCATAGAGGAAAGCTTTTTCTCACTACCATCTGTCATGACGACTTTTAAACCATTCATGTCTACCGTTCCTTGCACACATTTTAGTTTTATTTTACTGAAGCTTCGGTTTCGGAATAGGCTATTTGGTGTCACGGTATCTGTTTCTGTATGAAAGTTAACGGTTTTCGTTGCAATCAGCTCCCACTCATCGCTGTTATTAGCAAAAACACTCACGCTGGTGGCGGCTACCAGTGTGCAAAGTAGTAGCGTATTTAAGAATTTCATAATGTACCTCATATGTCATACCCAATGTGTGGCCGTTGGCAAAACGCTATGTTCAGGAATATCCAAATCATCTCATTGTGTTCAGGTGTTCCTTGAAGTCCTTTAGGTATAATCGCGATAATTTGATAGGATTGCCCTCGTTCAAATAGGTGACGGAAAATGTCAATTAACGAGAAACAGTATTTACGTGAAATGGGGATCAGCACATGGGAGCTGGTACACCCTGAAAGACTGGAAGGCTATCAATCGCCATTATTGGATTTGCAAAGTTCATGTAAACTCCTATTGGTATCGCCAATATGTCCAGAAAACGAGACGGCATTGATGTTTGAGCGCGTATTAAAAAGCATTAAGCTCACGCTTGATGATGCGCTACACCTAGAGCCTGAGCGCTTATCCATGCTGGGTGAACATCAGCTAGAGTGGGTGTGGTTTGCAGGCTGTGAGGCTGATCAAAGCATCAAGGCAAAGCACCTGACCTCGCCACTATTACAAGATATTGATGGTAATAACGAACAGCGCCGCGCATTGTGGCAACAAATCTGTTCGTACTCTTCTTAACGGAGCTAATGCGTGACAATTGAAATTACGCCGATGCGTGCAGAGCACCTCGACCAAGTTTGGCAAATCGAGCAGCAAGCACATTCTCACCCTTGGGCCGAATCTTTGGTTCGTGACTTATCCAGTCGCGGTGCTTGCCATCATGTGATGCTGGAAGGCTCTCAAGTGGTTGGTTACTTCTATGGACAGAATATTGTTGGAGAAGTGACACTATTAAATATTGCAGTAGCGCCTTCTCAACAGGGCAGAGGGCTAGGGCAAAAATTGCTGGACGCGTTTATTGAACACTGTGAACAAGCCAAAGCAGAGAGTGCTTGGTTAGAAGTGCGTGAAAGTAATCACCCAGCTATCCATATTTATGAGCAAGCAGGTTTTAATGAAGTGGACCGTCGTTACAACTATTACCCAGCTAAATCGGGAAATGGTAAGGAAGACGCCATTATCATGAGTTACTTATTTTTGAGTTAGTTTTAGGCCGTTACTAATTACCTCATCAACACTTATGCTTTAAATGCGTATCCGGATTCGAGGCTTTTGAATATGTAATAATAATTTTTTGAATTTTTACATCTCTTTGTGTGGAGCTGGCTTTCCCTTGTTAGTTGCAGGTAAAGGCTGGTGAGCCGAGTAAATTCAGTTCATGTCTTTCCAGTTTGCTAGCACAGCGATAATAAGCGAGAATACCGCACAATATCGAATAGTAGATATGCTTGCCTATTTTGTGAGCATGAAAGTAATTTAGAAGATTAACTAATGTCAAATCCCCTTTTTTTAGGCGAAGTGTCTAAGCGCAGAACGTTCGCTATTATTTCGCACCCTGATGCCGCCCAGCCTTTCAACGCTTAAAACCACCTTTCATTGCACACCACAATCACATCTCTACGTACTGAATTTAAAGGCTTTTTGTCTTTTTCTCGTTTCTTTGCTTTTCAATGATGTTCAAGCGTAACCTCGGAAAGTGTGTACAAACTTGAGTACAAATTCCGTTTTAGAGGCCTTTGGCGAAAATTCCATGACACAAATCTGGCTGTAGGCCTTGTGGTTACTGGGTTTGATGAAGAAAGTGCCTTCTGCTTTTGGTACTTTGGTTTCGACATTACAAAAGCGGAATAAATGCGATCATCTCTAGTTTTATGTTTGTAAGCTTATGAATTTAAAGGGTTCGTCATTGTGGTTTTTGATGTGTCATCGTTGCGAGTGTACAAACAGTGTGTACAAATTTTTCTCGTTAGGCATGTTGATTGCTATTCATGACACAAACCGCCTTGTAGCCCTTGTTATTCATAGGTTTGAGCTGAAAAGTACCTAATAGCAACATTTGTGTTTCGATAAGGCTGATCTTCTGAACAAATCATGCATCTTTCTGACCATCAACTAGTGATGAATCAGGCGATGATAGCTTTACATTGATTTTCAGGAGAATGCAGATGACAGCAGTAGCGCACCAGGCAACCCCTTTTCTAACATCTTACGAAGTGATGGCTCGTTACCACATTAGCTATACGACGCTCTGGCGAAGAATAAAAGATGGCAGCTTGCCGCAACCTCGCATCAACCGAAATACACGAAACAAGCTGTGGCACATTGAAGACTTGGAGGAGTATGAGAAGAAAGAGGACTGAGCCTCTTTCTTTTATTTTATTGTCCGAAACGCCAGTTGAATGAAAAGCCTGTCGGCTCGATGATGGTCTCTAGCTGTTGATACCAAACGTCGTAAGCATGACGCATTTCATCCAGGTACTGATATTGGTTGTAGATAGCATCCAACCCTTTTTTGCTGTGGCCAATCATCAACTCGGCAACTTCTTGCGTGGTGATGGCTGACATTCGCGTTCGCATCGTTCTGCGAAGATCATGCATAGACCAATGTTCCATCTCAACACTAAGCGATCTGCGAGCCCAGATTTTCACATTGTTAGGAATAGTGGTATCAAAGCCATTTGTGGCAAGCTCTTCTTGTCCGTTCGCGGGAAACAAGTAAGTTGATTTGCTCATCTGCATCGCTAGTTCAATCAGCTCAATAGCTGGCTTAATCAATGGCCGCATGATCGGCGCTCCAATTTTCTCACCTTGTTTGCGGATCTCTATGGGCACTGTCCACATTGCAGATTGCAAGTCAAAGTGATGCTTTTCAGCTTGAATGAGTTCGCCCTTGCGCCCTCCCAATAAGAGAAGCAGTTTTATGTAGATGCGATTCTTCTCAGTGATTTTTGACTCATGCAAATAGCGCCAAAGTATCCTGATCTCGTTGTCATTTAGCACCCGAGTTCGTTTGCCTTTCTTACCGCCGACCTTCTTTGCAGTGATCCCAGCGGCAGCGTTAATTTCCAAAATCTGTTCATCTATCAGCCAGTCATAAAACTTATGCAGCACAGACACTAGACGTTCTGTGTTTGACGGAGACGCTTCCGAAACCTCACGAAGACAGTTTCTTAAGGACAATTCATTGATGTCAGTTAATGGGTACTTACCAAGTCGGGGCAGCAAATATATTTCACTGCTGCGTTTTTGGTAGTGCCACGTTTTCTCCTTTAGCCCTTGCTTACCGGCAGAGTCTATCCAGTCTCGAAAAATCGATTCGAAGCTTTGATTGGCAGAATACTTGGCCCGTTCTTGCTGTAGGTAGAGCTTGGGGTTTCGGCCTTGATCAAGTACTGCCCTTAACCTATCTAGCTCATTCCTGGCTTCAGCAAGCTTCATAAGTGGGTAAGTACCTATGTCTACCCGTTGTTGCTTGCCATCGAAACGATAACGAAACTGAAAAACAATTTTGCCCTTGGGTGATACCCGAGCACTTAGCCCATCTCGGTCGGCTTTTACTACGGTTTCTTTTGCTTCTTTATTTAACCTGGCATCGAGCCAGCTAACTGATAACGCCATGTTATAAGCCCAGCCCTAGTTTTGATTTTAATGATTGTTTACGTGATTCTGCTTTGGGTTCTGGCGCTGTACTCATAGAAGTCACTTCACCATCTGGTGCATGGCCATCCACCGGTGCAGATGTCGTGGATAGATTGGGTTGGCTCATTTGAATTAACCCAAAGGTGGCCAGCATCCGCAGACGCTCAGCGCGTTCCCGTGGCGGCGTCTTTTCCAATTCTTTGAGTAGTTCAGGGTGGCTCCCTGGGGGAATGTTGACGACAACTCTCATAATCAGGCCCCATAAAACCAGAAGCCTCGGACGTTCGCCAAAACAGACTGTTCCGGCACGATTATCTTGCTTCGTGAAAAAATCTCCTTGGCCGCTTCCTTATAAGCCATGGCTCCACCTCCGGCGATCAATACCAAGTCCGCATTGATGCTTTCGTCACGCATGGATTGGCGCATGGCTGTAAGAGCAACAGGCGCTACCTTTTTCATGGCAGCATTCAGATAAGGTGAAATATCGACTTTTTCTCCAAATAGCAGGACCTGTAAGTCGCCAGTTCTCATGGCTTTTTCAAGTCGATCCATTCCGACTTTGGCACCGTGATCTTCTGAAATCAGCTTATCGATGGTTTCCAGTAGCACGGACATTGCCTGAAGACTGGTTCCTGATGAGCTGTAGCGAATTTCTCCGGCCTCAAGGGCAACCCAGTCAACAGAAAAAAAGCCTGGATCTATGACGACGACGCGACCTTCTTCAATCAAGCCCAAATCACCACCTGTTTGAACTAGATCCATATAGGCACCGGCAGGCTGCGGCAGCACTTTGACGTCATGAACGGTGATGCTGCGTTTAGGCGTCACTTGATGGACACCTTTTAGGCGCTTCACAAGGTCAGATTTACGTTGTGGTTCATGAAACTGGGAAACCGGTAATCCAGTGACAACCAAATCGATGGATTCTGTTTCAGCCATTAACAAGGCGGCATGAAAAAGTGCCTTATAGGTTTTTGTGGTGGGATATTCCGGGTGAAGCTCTCGTTCCCAGCCTTGAAGGCGTCCAGCAGGAACACCAGCGGCCCAGCGCTCATTATCGACTGACACATACAAACAAGTTTCATCATCGCCTCCACCGATACGCTCTGGCATACGATCCGCAGGACCGGCACCCGCAGGCAGAATAATGGTTTTCGGTTCACTGCCTGATTGGCCAATTGCCAGCTTCAGGTTTGAGTAACCGATATCTACGCCTAGTACAAACATACTTATCTCCTGTGCACTCAAAGTGCTCTAACGGTTTTCAATCAACCGCACTGGCCACGCTTGGGCATTTCCAAGTGCTCTGGCGGTTCACTCAAATGTCATTATCAGGATTCGGTGCACTGGCGGTGGGCAGAAAGGTGACAAATCCTTTCATCTATCTGCCTGTTGCATTTTCGCAAAAGTATGAGAATAGGCTCTGTTTGGCGGCGGATGACCTAGTCAAAAAAATCGAGACGCCAAACGTCGTTTGCATTCTGGCCTGAACTCGCCAAACGGTTTGTATCTTCATGACGATACGTCGTTTTAGGCGTTTTTAAGTGAAATCGGGCTGTATCCCTTGTCAGGTATGGGATTGCGCGAGTTGATTTATATCGAGACGCCAAACAGTGATTGTTACGGCAGTTTTACGTTTGGCGTTTCGATCCAAAAGCCAAACGGATAGTGGTTTTGGCTTTTGGGGTTAATTGGATGGGGAAATTGGTTTGGTAGAAATCGTCAATGAACAATGGAAAGCAGAGGTATCAGATTTACTTCAGCAAGAAACAGACAGGCTAAAAGCGCTGGCACGAGCTGAAGTTGATGACTTTTGGGTTACCCATTACAAGGTTCGAGAGAATGAGCCCTTTAAAGACTGGGGTCTGCTTGGTGTCCGTATCAGAGACTTTAAGTATGGCTTTGGCATAGAGTGGTACATCAACAGTTTTCACGGTCAACGAGGCAAGCGCGTAGTCTTTAGCAAGGGGCTGCGTATATCAAAGACGAAGCTGAGATACGCATTTTTGGACTGCCAAGGTCTAGCCAAAGAATGGGAGTTAGCGCTGGCCATGGAGAAAGAAGAATTCTTCAGTGATATTCGACGCCAGGTTGATAAGCTCAACATGCTGCGTCGCAGAGTGAATGCATATTGAGTCAACTGCGCTACTTCACTCGTGGTAACTGGTCCCAGCGTGTTGTATAAGCGGGAGACAAATGCTCTCGCTTCATCGACCAATCTTTCTTCGTACCTTGTCCAGCAAAGAAAACCTTTCCGGCACCACTTTGGTTAATGGTGTCCAATACAGACATTAACTGTTGGCTATTAGCGCGGGTCGATACGTCATCGAATAGTCCTGGTTGAAACATGCCAGGATCGTAAAAGTCAGACAGCATGACGCCCGCTTTGGCATAACGAAAACCATCCTTCCAAATTCGCTTGAGTAAGTGATTGGCCAGCTCGATAAAATCCCGCGTATCGCAACTGGGGATCAGTAACTCACCGGATGCGGAATTGCTGTACTGCGGCTCGTTGTCCTTAAAGGGGCTGGTTCGTATAAACACGGTCATCACTTTGGCTTGCTGCTGTTCTTTGCGTAGCTTCTCAGTGGCGCGGGTTGCGTATTCGCATACGGCCTCACGTAACAATTCAAATTGCGTTACTTTTGCGCCAAATGAACGGCTACAGACGATTTGCTTCTTAGTTGGCGGGATCTCTTCAAGTTCAATGCACGACTCACCATTGAGCTCTCTGACGGTTCTTTCTAAAACCACCGAAAACTGGTCTCTGATGGCTCTAGGAGAGGCATTGGCGAGATCTAAGGCTGTGGTGATACCCAACGCATTTAAACGCTTAGAAAGCCGTCTACCAACGCCCCAAACATCATCAACCGGAACTAATGCGAGCAATCGACGTTGCCGTTCTGGATTGGTCAGGTCTACAACGCCCTGAGTGGCTGGATACTTTTTAGCGGCATGGTTTGCCAGTTTGGCGAGTGTTTTAGTCGGTGCAATGCCTACACAGACGGTGATCCCAATCCAGTGGCCTATGCGCTCTCGCACTTGTTGTCCGAACTCGACAAGAGATATGGCAGACTCAATACCGGTTAAGTCCAAAAACGCTTCGTCAATGGAGTAAACCTCTACTCGTGGTGCCATCTCCTCCAAAGTGCGCATCACTCGACTGCTTAAATCCGCATACAGCTCATACAGTTGGCTAAGAATTCCCGCTAAAAATAGACGAGTAAGTGAGCAACCATTCTGCCGCATGGGTTGCTGGCGTCTAACACCAGAAAAATCACCCAGCCCAACCCGCTGTCTATTTTTTAAGGTGGGCATTCATCTACATGTCTAATTTTTTACCAATTTGATCGCTAAGATGTACTAATTTGATTACCGAGGGAGACTGACGGACTAATTACTTAGGGGCTTAATCGTACAATCTCCACTCGACACCACACAACTCACTTCTGGACATTTCTGAGTTGCATTTTAGCTAATTTAGAAAAACATGAATTAGATAAAGTATGGAAATTTCAAATCAATATGAGGCGGACATGAAGAAATTGAAAAAAGTAGCTTAACTGGGTTGGTCAATTTTGGTTGACCACGTCATGTTCCGGTGAGTACGCAAGTCATTGGCGCTAACGAATATGAAGGTCACTTTGCTTTTGACTTACTCTATAACAACTCTTCAGATATACAGCCTAATACCTTATCGACCGATACGCATGGTACCAATAATGTTAACTTCGCTATATTAGATTTCTTTGGTTACACATTCGCCCCTCGATACGCGAAAATGAAAAAGGTGTTTTTTGGGCACTGTTGCAAATAGTCGGTGGTGATAAACTTATCATCCCCTTTTGCTGATGGAGCTGCACATGAACCCATTCAAAGGCCGGCATTTTCAGCGTGACATCATTCTGTGGGCCGTACGCTGGTACTGCAAATACGGCATCAGTTACCGTGAGCTGCAGGAGATGCTGGCTGAACGCGGAGTGAATGTCGATCACTCCACGATTTACCGCTGGGTTCAGCGTTATGCGCCTGAAATGGAAAAACGGCTGCGCTGGTACTGGCGTAACCCTTCCGATCTTTGCCCGTGGCACATGGATGAAACCTACGTGAAGGTCAATGGCCGCTGGGCGTATCTGTACCGGGCCGTCGACAGCCGGGGCCGCACTGTCGATTTTTATCTCTCCTCCCGTCGTAACAGCAAAGCTGCATACCGGTTTCTGGGTAAAATCCTCAACAACGTGAAGAAGTGGCAGATCCCGCGATTCATCAACACGGATAAAGCGCCCGCCTATGGTCGCGCGCTTGCTCTGCTCAAACGCGAAGGCCGGTGCCCGTCTGACGTTGAACACCGACAGATTAAGTACCGGAACAACGTGATTGAATGCGATCATGGCAAACTGAAACGGATAATCGGCGCCACGCTGGGATTTAAATCCATGAAGACGGCTTACGCCACCATCAAAGGTATTGAGGTGATGCGTGCACTACGCAAAGGCCAGGCCTCAGCATTTTATTATGGTGATCCCCTGGGCGAAATGCGCCTGGTAAGCAGAGTTTTTGAAATGTAAGGCCTTTGAATAAGACAAAAGGCTGCCTCATCGCTAACTTTGCAACAGTGCCGATTATTCAATGCTGCCGGGGTTCGTGATGATGGGAGTCACCGCCGCTTTGTTGGCTTGGGCTTATGATCTGCTGCTCGGCCTATTGTCACCGGCTGACATGGTAAACACTCTTTAATTACCAGGGAGGTTGCTTAATGGGTTCCATTGATGGAAAGGCATTGTCAGAGATTGGAAGGCGTTCTAGGGCATCTGGCGATTATTGGGAGCAATTATTGGGTTTGGAAGATACGGCCAGGCTAATGCAAATCAGGATTTCAGATCTTAGGGAAGGTGCGATTTAATCAGTCATGACGATCCAGAGCCTGGATATCCTCCTTACGCGGCAAAGTAAGCACCCCAGTTTGGACAATATTTAATCTCCCCCATCAACTCAGGGTAAGCAAAATGTCACTGCTCCACTGATATTACAATGATTTTCACGACATCCCCGCCAGTTGTCCCGCCCGCACCAAATTGCACATTGCAAACAGCATTGAAAGCCGGTTGTGGTTCTTCATCAGTCCCCGTAATCGTGTTTTGCTGAAACCAAACTGGCACTTCAGTATCCGGAAAGGATGCTCAACCTTTGCCCTAATACCTGCTTTCACATATTCATCATGCAGCGCCTGCTTATTCAGCCGGGGATGCTGTCTGAGCTTTTTTACGGCATGAGGACCTTTGGCAATAAACCACTCTTTAACCCGATGTGTCAGAGAGTCCCGTTTTTCTGCCCCGCGATATCCGGCATCGGCGAAGACAATTGCTACCGGCTCCGTAATCAGGCTATCCGCCGCATTCAGGTCATGCACATTTGCCGCCGTGGTCACTACTTTTTCCGTCAAGCCTGTGGCCGCATCAACAGCAATATGAGCTTTCATACCAAAGTACCACTGATTTCCCTTGCGGGTCTGATGCATTTCAGGATCCCGTTGACCGGCTTTATTTTTTACGGAACAGGGAGCGGAAATAATGGTCGCATCGATAATGATGCCCTGACGTAACATCAGTCCGGCCTGCTTCAGTTTCTGGTTAATCAGTGCCAGTATCTGTTCTCCTGCATGATGTTTCTCCAGAAAATGGCGGAAATTCATGATGGTTGTGCGATCTGGCACCGTGTCACAGATCCCCGCAAATTGACGGAACGGCAGGACATCATGCAGGGCGTCTTCAGCCGCTCCGTCACTGAGGTCAAACCAGAGTTGCAGGCAGTGGATACGGAGCATAAGCACCAGGGGGAAAGGCCGTCGGCCGCGACGGGATGACGGATAGACGTGAAGCAGCTTATCAGCAATATCCTGCCACGGCACCAGAACATTCATACGGTCAAGAAAACGGGATTTACGGGAGGAATAGCTGGAAATGGCAGGCATTGTAAACAGCTCATGATAAAGAAAGCTTTATGTTCTCACATATGACGATTAAATCGCACCTTCCTTAGCAGATCGTCTTACTTTATTTATAACATCAAAAAATAAAACTAAAATATATACCTGTTCAGCTTAACTTATTATATACCTTCCTGATGAAGCCGGACGATATGTTTATACTGAACAGAAAGAATGCCAACCAGAATATTATCTTCTGTTATACATGGCGGTTTATTTATTGTTTAATTAAACATATTCAGGCATATTTCTATACCATCATGATGTTTTCACTGGTGTTACTACTGGTATTAATACTAATGTTAATACTACAGGTGCTTTTACAGCATTCTGGTATTGTTTAAAACGACTGTCGCAGCAGTCTTTCTGGTGTTGTAAATACTATTATTGTAAGTGCTATTACTATAAATACTATTATTGTTATAACTGCATCTGGTGTTGTTACTAACTTATTACTGTTATTGTTACTGCTTTCTTTATTACTATTGCTGTTCGTCTTTGCTTGTTTTTTCTTATTAAGGATATTACCAAACTACGGGAGCATTATCGTACAGTGATCCTGAACCATTCTGAAACGAGATTACACATCACGACGAAAAGATAAAAAAAAGCCACCATTCCTTCCGGATACAGTGGCTTAAATAAAGTATTAATTAACTTATTTCAGTATGTTATCACACATCATCTGAAGTGTATTAATAAACCTGGCTGCATGAAAGCCATCACAAACGGCATGATGTACCTGTACAGAAACAGGTAATAATACGCGGTTATCTTCCTGCTGAAACTTCGCCATAGTAAACACCGGAGCAAAATAATCATCATTACCGGTGATATTCAGGTTAAATCCGTCAAAACTCACCCAGGGTAATGATGATATATTCAGGTGGTTCTCTGGTA
This sequence comes from Vibrio sp. 1069, assembly GCF_033340555.1. Classification (NCBI taxonomy): domain Bacteria; kingdom Pseudomonadati; phylum Pseudomonadota; class Gammaproteobacteria; order Vibrionales; family Vibrionaceae; genus Vibrio; species Vibrio sp. 1069. Next base: position 2,237 of record NZ_JAWOWP010000008.1, on the reverse strand, counting down.
ACGCTCCCTGCGGGAACAATGCAGTATTATGCTGATATTCTGCCATCACCGCATTATAGCCCGCCATAAATTCACTGATATCCGGACAATAACGGCAGAAGAGCGCAGAAAATGTTTCAGTCTCTTTATGAAAAACAGTAAATACAGGATCGGTCTGATCCCAGTAAATCAGTGCATTATCTTTCATTGCCATCCGGAACTCCGGAAACTGATTAACAACCCGGGAGATCAGATAAATCATCACCGGATAAAATTTATAATCCGTTTCCGCCAGTGCGGTACGCAAAGCTGTAATATCGAGTTTTGTGGTCAGGCTGAATCCGCATTTTATCTGCTGACGATAAAGAGCAAAATGTTCTCTGCGGTTCCAGGTGTTCAGATCAATTCTGGTAAAATTCATGTTTATTCCTTCTGATTAATAGCGAAAAATATTAATAATCAGAAGGCAGTCTGGTTGTCTCAATGGGCAGCATCCCGTCCTCCGTAAGCCGCTTGGTACAGAATAATGATATCAGATTCGGGGGCACTGTTGCAAATAGTCGGTGGTGATAAACTTATCATCCCCTTTTGCTGATGGAGCTGCACATGAACCCATTCAAAGGCCGGCATTTTCAGCGTGACATCATTCTGTGGGCCGTACGCTGGTACTGCAAATACGGCATCAGTTACCGTGAGCTGCAGGAGATGCTGGCTGAACGCGGAGTGAATGTCGATCACTCCACGATTTACCGCTGGGTTCAGCGTTATGCGCCTGAAATGGAAAAACGGCTGCGCTGGTACTGGCGTAACCCTTCCGATCTTTGCCCGTGGCACATGGATGAAACCTACGTGAAGGTCAATGGCCGCTGGGCGTATCTGTACCGGGCCGTCGACAGCCGGGGCCGCACTGTCGATTTTTATCTCTCCTCCCGTCGTAACAGCAAAGCTGCATACCGGTTTCTGGGTAAAATCCTCAACAACGTGAAGAAGTGGCAGATCCCGCGATTCATCAACACGGATAAAGCGCCCGCCTATGGTCGCGCGCTTGCTCTGCTCAAACGCGAAGGCCGGTGCCCGTCTGACGTTGAACACCGACAGATTAAGTACCGGAACAACGTGATTGAATGCGATCATGGCAAACTGAAACGGATAATCGGCGCCACGCTGGGATTTAAATCCATGAAGACGGCTTACGCCACCATCAAAGGTATTGAGGTGATGCGTGCACTACGCAAAGGCCAGGCCTCAGCATTTTATTATGGTGATCCCCTGGGCGAAATGCGCCTGGTAAGCAGAGTTTTTGAAATGTAAGGCCTTTGAATAAGACAAAAGGCTGCCTCATCGCTAACTTTGCAACAGTGCCATATTACAGGCTCTGACGGAGTATAATCGACTGGTTAAAGCGCAATATTTACTTGACTACATCGACGATGCCAGTTTGCGGCAGTACGTGCAACGTGCCCTGAACCGGGGAGAAGCATGGCACTTCCTTAGACGAGCCATTGCGTCGGTGAATGGTGATCAGTTCCGTGGCAAAAACGAGTCTGAAATCGCTATCTGGAATGAATGCGCAAGATTGCTTGCCAACGCGATCATCTACTTCAACTCCGCGATACTGAGTCATCTTCTGGGACACTTTGAAGCGAGAGGAGATGAAGAGAAAGCGGGTATCACTCGTGCTGTTTCGCCCGTTGCGTGGCAAAATATCAACTTAAGCGGAACGTATAACTTCACTAATACTGGGAAATTGCCCAATATTGGCGAAATAACAAGGCCGATAGTGGATGATTAGGCTCCAAGCTGAAAGTAAACCACCTCCGCAGCCATTTATTGGTGTGGTCTACAGAGGATTATGTCTTTTTAGAGGGGAAAATCCCTAGAACCCCACCTTGAGACAGAACGCGCCTTGGTCAGAATCCCAGTCGCTGGGCGGGTTTGCGCCTACGCTCTTGACCCCCACGAGGTCTGGAAAGGGTACGACAACGCCAAAGAATACGCGGCCTTCGTGACCAAGACGCTGGTCAACAAGGACGGCGATATTAAGCGCCGGATCATGTCGATGTTTAGCCCAGAGGAACGCCCAGACGACAGGGAGTGACGGGCACTGGCTGGCAATGTCTAGCAACGGCAGGCATTTCGGCTGAGGGTAAAAGAACTTTCCGCTAAGCGATAGACTGTATGTAAACACAGTATTGCAAGGACGCGGAACATGCCTCATGTGGCGGCCAGGACGGCCAGCCGGGATCGGGATACTGGTC